>NZ_JBFAIM010000036.1:0-63203 GCF_040654715.1 Nonomuraea sp. NPDC050643
CCTGGCCAGCACACCGATACGCCGCTGCCCGGCCAGCCGGACCGGCTCGCCACCGGCCAGGACCTGCCACGGACCGAGAAATCTGATCTCCAGCGCCATGCGCGGCCCTCCCCACCCTCACCGGAGTCGGCATTGTAACGAGACGACCGAACTCCGTCGCGGCGACGACGAACCGGACGCCGCCTGCACACACATTCCCGAGCTTCGTGGCCGGCGGCGACATACCTCGGATAAACCGCCCCTCACTACCATCGCCACCGTTTGGATCTTCCAACTCCGACGCTGGGACAGCGAAATGCCAGAGCTCCGCAGAAGGCGGCCACCATCGTGACGGTGGCGCCCGCCGGCATGAGCAAGGATGACACCCTGCGGATCCGCCGCGAAACGTACAAGGCCTACACGCACCACCGGGGGCGAGAAGGCGTTCGGCGCGTACCGGCCGAACGGCCCTGCGAGTTGCTGCGACCTCTTCTCACTCTCCTGCTCGCGACCACACTGGCCGCCTGCACCGCCACTCCCCCGGCGGCGGCCCCCACCCCCACCGCGGCGACCGTCAGCCCGGCCCCCGCCGCCGTCGTCCCCGACCGGCTGCGGCCCATCACCGGGCCCCAGGTCTGCGCGGCCGTCCCCAAAACGCTCCAGTCGTCCTTGCTCTCCGACGACATGCTCAGCGACGAGATCGGCTGGCGCAACAATGTCGCGACCGCCACCGAGATCTGGGGGGAGTGCGAGTGGTACGTCGGCGCCCCGCACGCGCTGACCGTCACCGTCCAGGCCTACGGCACGGTCACCCAGACCGCGACTGACCACGCCAAGCAGTCGTTCGAGAAGAGCAAGGCGGACGCCGCGAAACTGGCCGTGGAACCGGACGGCCTCGGCTGGGTGTACACCCCTCCCGCCGCAGCCGATCATGGTGACGCCGCGTTCAGCCTGACGGGTACCAGAGACGGCAAAACCCGCCGGTCCCGCTCTCGCTACACCCACATGGTCATCCGGCAGGGGCCCTGGCTGATCACGATCCGATACCGAGGCGAGGAGCTCGACGGCGAACTGCCCACCGCAGCCGAACTCCGCCGCGGCACGGACCAGGTCGCCGAGGTCTTCACCGCGGAAATGGCCAAGGACCCCGGCACCGTCGCCCCCGAGGACAGCGGCCTGTGCGGGACCATCTCCGCCGCCGACGTCAGCTCGGCCTTCTTCCCCTCCGTCACGGAAGTGGGCAGCAGCGGCGACGCCGACGACACCTTCTGCACCTGGAAAATCCGCGACCGCGTCAGCTCGACGGACGAGGTGGTCGTGCAGACAGGCGGCTACTGCGGCCGCGGATTGCTCCAGATCGGCGACACCGTCCCCCGCTGCGGCGAGCTGCGCATCCACGTCGACGACGTCGGGCACCGCGAGCGCCGGGCTCTCCGGACCGAGTTCGACGCCAAGACCGAACGCTATGCCAAGGACGCGCCCGTCAAGCGCCTCACCGGCATCGGGGACCGGGCCTTCGCCGTAACCGACCAGGTCCACGTCCTGGCCGGGGGCCACCTCATCCAGCTCAGCTACGACGGCTCGAACACCGGCGGCGGCGTCCGCGACGCCCCCGGCTATCAGGAGCCGGACCTCGACGAAGCCGCCCTCCGGAAGTCCCTCATCCGGACCGCCGCGACCTTCGTGTCCGGATTGTCCTGACCGCGCCGGCCACCTGACGCGGGTGGCGCGGCTCCAGCGGCCCGCGGCACGGCTGACGCCGAGTCGGGGCCGTCCACGTCCTGTCAGCGCAGGGCGGCCAGGGTGTTGAGGGGGTTGTCCAGGAGGTTGGCGAAGGCGAGTTCGGCGGCCCCGGCGAGCGTGGTGTCGTCACCAAGGGCCGTCACGGCCAGGCGGACACGCTCGCGCGACACCGGCAGGACATGCGCGTCGATCCGGGCGCGGACGCGTGGCGCGGCGCCCGGGTAGACATCGCGGAGCATCCCGCCGAAGACCACGAGCGCCGGGTTGAACAGGTTGATGAGATTGACGACGCCGACGCCGAGCCAGTCGCCGACGCGGTCGAGGGCGTCCCGAGCGCGGGCGTCGCCGGTCCCGGCGAGGGCGACGACGGCGCGGATGCCGTCGCGGCCGACCAGTTCGCCGGACCGTCCCGCGTAGTCGAGCAGCGCCTCCTCCCCCACCTCGGCCTCCAGGCAGCCGCGCGACCCGCACAGGCAGGGCCGCCCGTCGAACGGGTTGACCAGCATGTGCCCGAGTTCGCAGCCGTAGCCTCCGTCGCCGTCCAGGAGCCTGCCGGCGACGATGATCCCGCCGCCGACGCCGACGTCCCCGTGCAGGTAGATGAGGTTGTCGACGTCGCATCCCGCGCCGCGTACGTGCTCGGCGATCGCACCCAGGTGCGCCTCGTTGCCCACCTCGACGGGGAGCCCGAGGCCGAGCCCGGCGGCGAGCTCCGCGCCGAACGCCTGGTCCACCCAGCCGAGGTGCGGTCCGTAGCGGACCGTGCCGTCGGCGCGCCTGATCAACCCGCAGTAGGACGCGCCGACACCCACGCACAACGCGCCTGGACCGGCCCCGGCGACCAGGTCGCGGCCGAAGGAGGCGAGGACGCCGACGACGTCCTCCAGGTCGACCCCGGCGCGGGTGCGCACGGCCTCGCGGCGGTCGAGGACCCGGCCGCCGAGCCCGACACGGGCCGCGAGCAGCCGGTCCACGGCGACGTCGAAGGCGAGCCCGTACAGCCTCTCCTGCTCGGGCATGACGACGATGGACGGCCGCCCAGCGCGGCCCCGCCCGGCGGGGACACCTTCGCGGACGAGCCCGGCGGCGGTGAGTTCGGCGGTCAGGTCCATGATGGTGCTGCGGTTGAGGCCCATCCGGCGGCTGAGCGCGGCCCGTGACACCGCCCCGTCCTTGTGGACGCGCCGCAGCACCTCACTCAGGTTCCGCTGCCGCATCTGCTCCTGCGTCCGCGCGCCCGCCGCCGATCCCGTCACCCACGCCAGCCTAGACCTGAGGGTGGCGGTCGCCTGTGGTCGTCTAACGCAGGGTTGCGATACCGGCCAGGAAGATGTCGACGCCGGCGAGGAACTGTTCGCGGTCGTCGTGCTCGCGCAGCCGCGTCGCCGCCTCGTGCACGAACGGGTACTGGCCGGGGTCCACCTGCGCCCATTGCTCGGCGACGGTGTCGAGGAAGGCCCCTCGGTCGGTGCCGGCGCGGCGCCGGGTGTTCGCGGCGTTCTGCACGGCGACGCCGAGGACGTAGTTCACGAGGGCGCCGGCCGCGTCGAAGCGCGCTCGCTCGGGGACGGCGAGTGCGTCCAGCAGCCTGCCGATGCTCTCGTAGAAGTCCAGCAGCGCGGGCCGCCACGGTTGCCGGGAGAGCTCGGCGCCGACCCAGGGGTGTGCGTCGATCGCGTCGAACAGGCCCAGCGCGACGCCGCGCAGGGCTTCCCGCGGGTCCGTGTCGATGACCACGTCGGCCAGCACGCGGCCGATGATGTCGTCGGTGGCCGCCGCGAGCAGGTCGCTCTTGTCCGCGACGTGGTGGTAGATCGCTCCGTAGCCGGTGCTCAGGCGAGCGGTGAGCGCACGCAGCGTCAGCGCGCTCTCGCCGCCGCCGTCGAGAAGGTCGGTCGCGGCCTGGACGATCAGCTCCCTGGACAGCCCGTCCGTACGCCGCGGGTTCCGCGGAGATCCCTTCGCCATGGTCCCTCAGTGTGGCACGGATGGATCGCCGATCCAAAGTCCTGCTAGCGTGTTGGAGCAACGATCCAACGAGGATCCGGCGAGCTTGGGGAGGAAGACCATGACGACACCGGTCACGATCATCGGAGCAGGTCTGGGCGGTCTGGTGCTGGCCCGCGTGCTGCACGTGCACGGCATCCCGGCCACGGTCTATGAGGCGGAGCCCTCCCCGGACGCGCGCCGTCAGGGCGGGCTGCTCGACATCCACCCCTGGAACGGCCGGCCGGCACTGGAGGCGGCCGGCCTGATCGAGGGGTTCCGCAGGCTCGTCCTGCCCGGCCGGGAGTCCTACCGGATCCTGGACCGGACGGGGACCGTGCTGCTCGACCGCCCCGACGACGGCACCGGCCAGCGCCCGGAGGTGCCGCGCGGCGCGCTGCGGCAGTTGCTGCTCGACGCGCTTCCCCCCGGCACCGTCCGGTGGGGACACAAGATCACCGGCGTGCGGGCCCTCGGCGAGAGCCGTCATGAGGTCGGCTTCGCCGACGGCACCACCGTTGTCGCGAGCCTGCTCGTCGGCGCCGACGGCGCATGGTCGCGGGTGCGCCCGGTGCTGTCCGGCGCCATCCCGGCCTATGTCGGCATCTCTGTCGTGGAGACGTTCCTGTTCGATGGCGACACCCGTCATTCCGCCGCCGCGAAAGCGGTCGGCGCCGGATCACTCTTCGCGCTCGCGCCGGGCAGGGGACTCCTGGCCCATCGGGAGGGCGGCGGGACCCTGCACGTCTACGCGCAGTTGAGGAAGCCCCAGGACTGGCTCGCCGGCCTCGACCTCACCGATGCCGCGACCGTGACCGCGCGGGTCGTCGAGGAGTACGACGGCTGGGCCCCCGAACTCACCGCCCTGATCACCGGCAGCGACACCCCGCCGGTCCTGCGCCGCCTGTTCACGCTGCCGGCCGGGCACCGCTGGGACCGTGTGCCGGGGGTGACGCTGCTCGGCGACGCCGCCCACCTCCGGCCGCCGAACGGCGAAGGCGCCAACCTGGCCATGCAGGACGGCGCCACGCTCGGCCAGGCCCTCGCCGCGCACCCTGACGACGTGGAGGCCGCGCTCACCGAGCACGAACAGAGCATGTTCACCCGCGCCGCCGCCGTGGCGGCGGACGACGACGACATGTACACGATCATGATCGGTGACGACGCGCCCCAGAGCATGCTCGCCCTGATGACCGGAGCCGAGCAGGCTTCGTGACCCACAGTGCTGCGCGACGTCGAAACCCATGCTCTTGGCCGTCGCGCTTGAGGGAACAATCTGCTCGTGGCCGACGCCGGTCACCCGGCCCGCGCAAGCATCTGGAGCTCACCCATGAACCTCGATCACGTACTGGTCGACCGCGATGCCGACTTCGTGACGATCACGATGAACCGGCCGCAGCGACGTAACGCCCTGTCGCTGGCTCATCTGCGTGATCTGATCACCGCGTTCGAAGCCACCGGCGACAGCGACGCCTCGGGAATCATCCTGGCCGGGGCAGGTCCGGTCTTCAGCGCCGGTCATGACTTCGCCGACGTCGCCGAAGCCGACACCGAAGCGGTACGCACCCTGCTGGACACCTGCCTGCACCTCATCGAACTGATCGAGTCCGTCCCGCAACCGGTCATCGCCCGGGTCCACGCCCTGGCCACCGCGGCGGGCTGCCAACTGGTCGCCACCTGTGATCTCGCCGTCGCCGCCGACACCGCCGGCTTCGCGGCACCCGGGGGGAAGGGCGGCTGGTTCTGCCACACCCCCATGGTCGCCATCGCCCGCAATGTCGGCCGCAAGCGCGCCGCCGAGCTGGCCTACACCGGTGACACCATCTCCGCCGCGCAGGCGCTCGAGTGGGGCCTGGTCAACCGGGTGGTGCCCGCCGACGAGCTTGACGCCGCCGTCGATGACCTGCTCAGCCGGGCCACCCGCGGCAGCCGCGCGTCGAAGGCCCTCGGCAAGCGCACCCTGCACCAGCAGCTGTCCCTGCCCGAGGCCGACGCCTACCGACTCGCCACCAAGATCATGGCCGAGTCCTCGCAATCGGCCGCGGCTCGTGAAGGCATGTCCGCGTTCCTGAGCAAACGCCGACCGAAATGGAGCGACTGACGCCTGCCGCGCGTCACGGGGACGTGGTGCACAGGCCGAGCTCGACCAGCCGCTCGGCGATCCGCACCGCCTCGGCCGGGTCGGGCGACAGTTCGCTGACGGGCAGCGCGCCGTCCCGCAGGCGGCGGCACGCCCCCGCCACTCCGGCGGTTACGCCGAACGTGCGGCCGGCCGCCTCGATGCGGGCCCTCGCGCCCTCGCCGGTGATCAACGGCCAGGTGCCGGGGCGCAGCGCGATCCGCTGTCCCGGCTCGGGCGGCGTGCCGAGCAGGGCCTCGGCGAGCAGGCCGGCACGGTGGCCCTCGGTGCAGGCGGTCCTGCCGTGGATCGCCCGGTGCAGCCGGTCGGGGCCGGGGTCGGCCAGGGCTGCCGCGAGCTCGTCCACGTACTGCTTGAGCTGGGGCTCGACCTGCTGGGCGACGTCCTTGCCCATCGGCAGCGGACGGGCGTAGGCGCCCGAGCGCAGGAGCTGCGACGTCAGCGCCGTCAGCAGGTCGGCCCACGTGAGCGTGTTGACGCTGATACTGACGTGGATGGAGGCGGAGGTCTCCGTGCGGACCAGGTGCGGCATGCCGCGCGGGACGTAGAGCACGTCGCCCTCGCGCAAGGTGTACTCGGTGGCGGCGGCGTCGAGGCCGGGCAGCATCCTGCCGCCGGCGGGGTCGGGTTCGAGGTGGTCGAAGAGCGTCCACCGCTTGTCGCCGTGCACCTGGACGACGAGGATGTCCTGGGCGTCGCAGTGCACCTGGAACGCCTGCGCGCCGGGCGGCGCTACATAGGCGTTGGCGTCCACCGGGTGGCCGAGCTCCATCTCGATCGTCTTGCAGAGCTCGTGCAGCCGGGGCAGCATGACGTCGGCCGTGCCGAGGACGATCGTGGCGCCGTCGCGGAAGAGTGCCGCCACCTTGCCGGGATCCACGACGTCGTCGAGCCCGGCGTAGCCGTACGTGGACGGCGACACGTACCGCTCCTTCGGCAGCACCGTGCCGTCCTTCACCACGCGCAGTCCGGGGGCGCGCAGCCCGCTGCCGGTGATGACGCGGTCGATGTCCTCCAGGGAGGCGACCTCGCGGGCCACGCCGCGCCGGTGGAGCGCCTTTCTGCCGAGATACCGCTCGAAGAACGCGTCCACGTCCCCCACGAGGGCCGCCAGCCCGGTCATAGGTGTCCTTTCGTCAGTTCATCAGGAGAGCGGCGTCCCACCCGGTGACGGGCGGCTCGCCGGTGCTGTAGTGGTGGAGCGCCAGCGCGATGCCCGCCGCGCCCTCCAGGAGCCCCACGCGGTCGGGGGCCACCTCGGCGCCGCCGGTGGCCGAGTACCGGAAGCCGAAGGGCGCGTCGTCGGCGTACGCGGCCACGATCCGGCCGGCCAGCCCGTCGGCCGCGGACAGCAGCGTCGCGTCGCCGCTGTCCCGGCCGACGGTGTAGGTGGCGTGGAGCATCCCGGCCCAGCCGTGGCACAGCCCGGCGTCGACCATCCCCCAGGTGTCCCACGTAAGCGCGAGCGTCTCGTGCAGCGCGCGGATGGCCGCCTGCCGCCAGACGGGCCGGTCGAGTGCCGTTCCCGCGAGAAACAGCGCTCTGGCGACCCCGGCCGCGCCGTAACACCAGGCCGGGCGCATCGGCGGCGCGGATCCGGCGGCATGACCCGCGACATGACCCGCGACATGGCCCGCGACCTGGCCCGCGATCTGGCTCGCAGTGCGGGCGAGCTCGTGGTGCAGCGGCACCGTCGGCGGCCACGAGCGGCCGTCCGTCCAGTCGAGCAGCCAGGACACCACCCGCTCGATGGCCTCCTCCTGCCCCGGCAGGCGCACGCCCTGCCGGTGGGCGATGGCCAGCAGCGCCAGCGGCCCGGGGATGCCGTGCGCCAGCCCCAGGTTGAAGTGCCCCTCACCGTCCGGGCCCCCTCGGATCGGGGCGTGCGAGACCAGCCAGCCGGGCACGCCGACGCCCGCCATCTCCATGGGCTCGGTCAGCGCGATGAGGTACGACAACGGCTCGGTGTCGCCGTACGCCAGCACCAGGCGGCCCAGCCCGCTCAGCCCTTCGACGACGTCGTAGGAGCTGAACGCCACTCCCCCACCGGCCGGCCGCAGGCGGGCGAGGTCGGCCGTCTGCGTCGCGGCCCGTTGGCGCGCGATCTCACGGACGGCGCCCTCGGCCCGGCCGAGCAGGCCGGCGTAGTCGCCCGGCTTGACGACGGCCGCCCGGGTGGCGAACAGCAGCGCCGGCAGCCCGTCGCTCAGCGCGTGCCGGCCCGGCCTCGTCCCGGCCGCGGCGGCCAGGAACGCGTGCGCGTGCTCGCGCCGTCCCAGCTCGGCGTGGAGCAGCGCGATCCCGAGAAATCCCTCGTTGAGCGACATCGCATGCCAGATCAGTGGCTGCCTGCCGTCCGGCAGCCGGTCGGTGCCGGCCGAGGCGACCTTCGCCACCTCGTCGGGATCGGCCAGGCGGCGCGCCACCTCCTCGGTGATCCGCGCCGCGCGCTCCCGCGTGCCCGTCACCGCTGGTGCCTCGCGCGGTCGCGCAGAGCCTGCAGCGCGCCGCGGGCGATGGCGTAGGAGGCGCCCTCGGACAGCCTGGACGCGCCGATCAGCCGGTTGTGGTGCATGTGCAGGAGGGCCGGCAGGGTCGTCCTGCGGTGCAGCGAGCGGATCAGCTCGCCGTACGCGGCGACGGGCCGGCTGCGCGTCTCCCAGATCTCCGCCAGCCGGGGATCGAGTTCGCGCCCGGCGATCGTGTCCACCGCGGCGCGGCGCACGCTCTGGAACGCGCGGTGGTGCTCGTCCACGGGGTACGCGGCCAGCACCCAGTCCTGCCAGCCCGCTCCGTGAAAGGCCCGCGCCAGGTCGGCGTAGTTGGCGGCGGCCAGCAGCTCCGGCGTCATGGCGGGCTGCAGGCGCAACTGGGCCAGCACGGCGTCGCTGTCGGCGGCGAACGCCCGTTCGGCCGCTTCCAGGGCCTCCGCGCCGCCGTACCGTTCGACCTCGGGCTCGTAGGTGTCCAGGACGAGCGAGCGGGCGAGCCCGGCGCGGCACAGGTCGGCGGCCCAGTCGTGCACCAGCGGGAGCACCTCGCGGCCGAGCAGCCCGGGGTCCCCGTGGAAGCGCAGGCGCAGGTGCGCGCCCGGGTCGAAGTAGCGGATGAAGAACCAGCGGTCCACGCCCTCGGGCAGCGCCGCGCGAAGGACCGGGAGCCGCTGCCTGATCAGGTCGGTGTGCCGGTCGGCGGAGGCGTAGAGCTTGGCGTACAGCCAGGGCCCGCCGGGATGGTGACGGGGAGCGGGCGGCGTGAGCCGGGCCGTCGTGCGGACGGGCGGTTCGGGAGCGGTCGAGCGCAGGGTCGCGGTCAGCTCGTTCGCATGGCCGCCGAGCCAGCCCGCGCCGAAACCGTCACCGCCCGGGGCCTCCACCAGGAGCGTGCTGGGCCGGCGGGCCAGCTCGTGACGCAGGACCGCACGGTGCACGGGGGCGTCGAGGTCGAGCCCGACGCGGTTGTCGCCGTTGGTCAGGTAGACCTCGGAAGGCACCTGCCACCGCTGCCGCCAGGCGTCGAAGCGCCGATCCCACTCGCCGTCGGGGGCGGCGCGGTCGTTGAGCTCCGCGGCGGGCCGCCAGATGGCCGAGGCCAGGATGGAGCGGCCGTGGCGGACGCGCGGCAGGTAGTGCAGCACCTTGCCCGCCTGCCCCCAGTCCCATCCCTGGCACACCCGGTGCCGGGCCTCGCCCAGCTCGTAGACGAACCGGACGGCGTCGAGGGCCACGCGCGGGACGACGAGCATGTGCGGAGTGGCGGGCACGACCTCCGCCCCCAGCCGCTCCGACCACAGGAACAGCCGATCGCCGGTCGCGCCGACCGTCAGGTCGTCCAGGGAGAGCACCGACTCGTCCCCCGGGTCGGCGAACCTGCCGATCGGCAGCGTGCGCTCCAGGAGGGTGGGCACGCGGGCCACGTTCATGATCCTCGTCCAGGCCGGCTGGAACGTCACCTGCGCCGGCACGGCGCCGCCGCTCGCGCGCCACATGCCCGCCGTCTGCTCGCGCAACTCATCCAGAAAGTACGTGAAACGCCCCGTCATGGCGCCGGCCCGGCGCGAGAGCGGCATGTTGGCCAGCACCAGCCGGAAGTCGCCGCCGTTGAGTGCCTCCATCGAGTCGGCCATCAGGTGGGCGCCCAGCTCCAGGACCTCCGGCAGGCGGCCGTCGTCCCGGTCGGCCAGCCGGCCCACGGTGGCGTCGTCGAGCTCCACCTCGCGGGCGCCGTCGAGCAGCGCGCCCTGGGCCAGCTCGCCGAGCACGCGGGTGCGGTAGCCGTCCTGCTCCGGGTCGCGCTCGGGGCGTTCGGAGCCGCGGTAGCCGGCCGGTCCGCCCAGGCCCAGCTCCGGATCGAGCAGTTCCTTCAGGGGCACGAGGCGGCCGGTGCCGTACTTGTCGAGGAACTCGTCGTGGTAGGCGCGCAGGTGCTCGGTGCCCTGGCCGGGCGGGGTGATGCGGACCAGGGTGCGGCCCATCCGCTCGAGTTCCGCGGTGACCTCGCGCGGAAGCCGTACGTCGGCGTCCAGGCGCAGGTCGACGTGCGGCGCGTGATGTCCGGGCCGGGCCTCGTCGGCGGCCGTCACGGCGGCCCGCCAGGCGTGTGATCCCGCGCCGGCCGGTGCCGCGGCATAGGCGCGCAGCGCTTCGGCGGCGGTCGTGAGCGCGGCCGTCTCCCGTGGCGGGAGCCGTTCGGTGACGTGGGCGATCTGGTCCTGAACGTCTTCCGGGGGGACGAGGTCGGTCAGCAGGACCGCGCGCTCGACCAGGTTCGCCAGCGCGCCCTCCGCCTTCTCCCTCGTCCCCTGCGGGAAGGCGGCCAGCAGGTGATCGACGAGCGCGGTGAAGGCCACCGGCCGGCGGGCGTGCTCCATGACCGCGCGGACCAGCGGCGTCACGCGTACCGACAGCTCGCGGACGCCGCTGTCGCCGTCGCGCGGCAGATGCGGCAGGGCCAGCCGGTCGCCGCGGGCGAAGCACATGCCGTTGAGCACGACGCGCAGCCCGCGCAGCACCTCGGGGCGCCGTTCGTGCTCACGCACGATGTCCAGGAGCCACGCGACGTCGGGGCGGACGATCTTGCGGTGGGCCTCGCCCAGCCGTACCTTGCCGGTGTCGTCGAAACGCACCTCCGCCACGCCCGCCATGAGGCCGAACGGGGTCGGGCGGGTGGCCATGCGCAGCACGTAGCGGGTGACTGCGAGGGCGGCCCGCCGCAGCCGCTTCGGCTCGACGGGACGCCCCTCGTGCAGCAGGTCCAGGGTGCGCGCCAGCGACGGGCTCGACACGGCGATCGCCTCTCTGACGAGAGGGTCGGCGGTGAGCGAGCGCAGGTGCCCGGCGGGATCCCCGCCGTCGTCGCGGGTCTGTCCCGCGCGCTCGGCCGGGAGGGCGCTCATGCGCAGCAACGCGACGTCGGCGGCGACGAGTTCAGCCATATCCTGCCTTCTCAACGCGTGAATGGAGCATGACGAATACAGTGACCGCCGTGCTGAATGCGAGAGCCTAACAGCCGTATCGGTGGCGATTCGATGCTTCGAATTTTCTATAATCGAAGTCGTCCCGGTGCGCGCGAACCGGTAGCGTCGCTTTCCGATCAGCCCGGAGCCGGGCAATTGAACGGAAGGGAAGACAACGTGAGTCCAGTGGCCCAGGTCGACTTTGCCGAGGATGTCTTCGACCTCGACATCGAGCTACTCGTCGAGACGGACGCGGTCCCGCCGATCTACGCCTGCAGCGGCAGCGACACCACGTGCGGCACCCAGGTGTCGTGGAGCGGCACCTGCAGCGGCACTCGGGACTGCGGGACGTGTTCGCCCACCTACGGGGCCAAGGCCCCGGGCATGTGCATCTGACCAGCGCACCCCGGCGAGCCGCCGCCCTGGCCATGGCGCGGGAGGTGGCGGCTCGCCTCGCTGATCCGGAGAATTTCGTCGTGATTGACCCGGATAAACGGCGGCCGGGTGTGCTGGCATATGGAGAATTGGGACTCGTACCACTTTACGCCGCTCTTGACAGAAGAGATCCCGGCGCCGGCTGGCATGCCCTCGGCCATCGTTTTCTCACCCTGGCGCTGCGGGCGGGGGCGACGTCGCGAGCGGGTCTATTCGACGGGGGAATCGCCGGAATGGGGGCGGCCGCCGCGGCGTTGCGCGGAGGCACCGATCATTATGGCGGCCTGCTCGGCCGGGTTGACGCGGCGGTGAGCGCCGTGCCCGACCACGACCTCGTCTCCGGCACGTCGGGGGCGGCCCTCTACCTGCTGATGCGACCGCCGGCGCGCAAGCGGGACGACCTGGCCGACGCTCTGACGGCGGGCGCCCGACCGGCGTCCCCGATGCCCGCGCACCGGGTTCCCGCCGGATGGGCGGTCGGCGAGAGGTACACGGACTGCGGGCTCTCGCACGGAGCCGCCGGGTCGCTGGCCGTGCTCGCGCTGCTGGCGTCCCAGGGGACGGTTCGCGCGGACGGCATCAGGGCGCTCGCCGACTGGCTGCTCGACGTCGCCCGGCACGACGAGTGGGGGACGGTGTGGCCGGCGGGCGTCGACGAGCGGCGGTGGCATCCGTCGCCGCGGCGTGCCTCCTGGTGTTACGGGGTGCCGGGAGTCGCGCGGGCGCTGCGGCTGGCCGGGGAGGCGCTGGACGAGCCCCGCTACCGGCAGGCCGCCGACGAGGCGATGGCACGGCTCCTGGCGGCCCCTCGGGCGTGGGGCCTGGACTCGCTCGGGGTGTGCCACGGGCTCGCCGGCCTCCTGCTGATGACCGCGGCCTTCGCGTCCGGACCGGCCTCGACGCCGGGAGGCGTCGCGCCGCACGGTGACGACTTCGCCACCGCCGCCGAGGGCCTGTTCGACCGCCTTTGTGAGGCTTATGACGGCCGGCGGGCGCTGGGGTTCGAGGTGGCCGACGCCGGGCTGCTCACCGGGGCCGCCGGGATCGCGCTGGCGCTGCTGGCCGTCACGGGGGACGTGCCGGCGATGTCGCTGTTCCTGGCGGCCTGATGGGGCGTCATCGTACGGGTCACGCCCCGTCGGAGGTACGCGATCCGCTCTTCGGCAGCGGCATCCGCGCCTCCATGGGCCGCCTCAAGCACGAGGGCGCCGGGGTGCGCACCGGATTCCTGTCCATGGCGCGCGAACTGCCCGGCCTGGTGGCCGTCACCGTGCGCCTGGCCCGGCAGGCGGCGCCCAGGGATCTGCTGGTCGTGCTGGTCGCGGAGCTGTTGTCGGGGGTCGCGACGGTGGTCACGCTCATGGCCACGTACCGCGTCCTGGTGCCGCTCATGACCGGCGGGCCGTCGGCGGAGCGGCTCATGACCACCGTGCCCGCCCTGCTCGTGGTGGCGGGCGCGGCGGCGGCCGGCAGCCTCGCGCGGGCCGCCGGGAAGGCGGCGGTCAGCCGGCTCGGCCCCACGATCGAGCGTCTCGCCTACACGCGGCTGCTCAGGCTGGCCGCCGGCGCCGAACTGGCGGCGCTGGAGTCCCCTGGCTTTCACAACCTCCTCGAAGCCGCCCGGCAGGGTACGCGGGCGGCCCGCCTGGTGATCGCCCAGGCGGCGCAGTTGCTGGCCGGCCTGTCCACGCTGATCGCGGTGGGCACCGTGCTCGGCGTGCTGCACCCGCTGCTCCTGCCGCTGCTGCTGGTCACGGTGCTGCCGAAAGGGTGGAGCGCCGTACGGTCGGCCCGCGCCCGGTTCGTCTCCGCCCAGCGGAACATGGAGCTCAGCCGCCAGCTCGAGGTGCTCAGCGGCCTGCTCACCGGACGCGACGTCGCCGCGGAGGTACGCGCGCACGCCGCCGATGACTTCCTGCTCGGCCACTACGACCGGCTCTCGGCCGTGGCGGAGGCCGAACAAGCCCGGCTGGGCCGCGACGAGGCGCGGCTGGCGCTGGCCGGCGACGCCGTCTCGGGCGCGGCGGGCGTCCTCACCTACGTCACGCTCGGCCTGCTGCTGATGGCCGGGACGATCCCGCTCGCCGTCGCGGGCGCGGCGGTCATCGCCATCCGCACCGCCAAGGCCGGCCTGATCAGCCTGGTGATGTCCATCAACCAGGTCTACGAGCAGGGCCTGTACGTCCTGGAATGGGAGCGCGCCTGCGACGAGGCCGCCCGCCACCAGATGAGCGGCGGGCCGGTGCCGCTGCCCGATCATCCCGTCGAGATCCGCGCCGATGACCTGACCTTCGTCTATCCCGGCCAGAGCCGCCCGGCGCTCGCCCACGCCGACGTCGTCATCCGGCCGGGCGAGATCGTGGCGTTCGTCGGCGCCAACGGCTCGGGCAAGAGCACGATGGCCAAGCTCCTGGCCGGGCTCTACCTGCCGACGTCGGGGCGGGTCACCTGGGGCGGCGTGCCGATCGAGCGGCTGCGCCGGCGATGCGTCTTCGACAGGGTCGCCCTGGTCGCCCAGGACTTCGCCCGCTGGCCCGCCACCGCTCGCGTCAACCTGACGCTCGGCCACCCGGCCGGCGGCGACCGCGACCGGCTGTGGCGAGCCGCCGTGGCCAGCGGGGCCGACTCCGTGGTCGCCGGTCTGCCCGACGGGTGGGAGACGCTGCTGGCCCGCGAGTTCATGGGCGGGACGGAGCTGTCCGGCGGGCAGTGGCAGCGCATCGGCCTGGGGCGGGCCTGGTTCAGGGACGCACCGGTCCTGGTCTTCGACGAGCCCACCTCGGCGCTCGACCCCGAGGCGGAGATCGAGATCTTCGACCAGGTGGCCGGGCTCGCCACCCGCGGCCGCACGGTCATCCTGGTCACGCACCGGCTCGCGTCGGTGGCGCGGGCCGACCGCGTCTACGTCTTCGCGGGCGGCAGAATCGTCGAGCACGGGCGGCACGAGGAGCTCATGCGGGCCGACGGGCCGTACGCGAGCATGTACCGCCTTCAGGCCGCCCAGTACATGCCCGCCGGCACCTGAATCCGGTGGCCCACGCCGACCGATGACTCTTTGTAGTCATTCCATCGCTTAAAGTTATCGCATGGTTGCAAGTGCCATCGGTCATGAGTCAGGCTCAATCACGCTGCCGGGTCTTGATCCCGGCCTATCAGACGCGTTCGACGCTCCGATCCGCCCGGTCGACGTGGCGTCGTTCCACTCGCCGCTGACCAGGATGCTGGTGAGCAGCGACGGATCGACCACCCGGCTGCTGGAGGCCGCCACGGCCGGGCCCCTGTCGATCCGGGTGCTGCGCCAGACGGTCGCCCCGGCACTGCACGCGACGCTCCAAGGCCCCGCCGAACTCCTCGGCCTTCCCGCCGACGCCTCCGTGGTGAGCCGGTACTCGGCGCTGCTGGACGACCAGGCCCGGCCCGTGGCGCTGAACCACGTCGTCGCCGCGCCCGCCATCGACGCCCCGACCGACCAGATCATCGCCGACCCCTCGCGCGCCATCGGTATCGCGCTGGCCCTGCACCAGATCGATCACCGCAGGCAGTTGCTCGCCTGCGGGCTGGCCGACTGGCCCAGCGCGCCCGGCCCGACCCCCGCGGTTGTCAGGACCTACCTCATCTGGCGCGGCCGGCAGCCGCTGATGTTCATCCGGGAGCTGTTCGACCCCGCCCGCGTGCCCGCGCAGATTCACGACGCGCCACGCTCCCGCCCGGCCGGGCAGGCCGTCGCGGCACCGCACCGCCGTACCCGGGAGCGCGCCGACCGCTCCCGGCCGACCTCCCCGTCCGCCCCTGACTACCGCCTCGGCTCCTCCGACACCGAGAGACAACGGCTGCTGGCCCAGTGCGACCTGCTCCGCCCGGCGGCCCGGGCCCTGCTCGACCGGCTGCCGCTCCCGGATGGGGCGCGTGCGCTGGACGTCGGCTGCGGGCCGCTGGGCATCATGGACCTTCTGTCCGCCGCGGTGCGCCCAGGCGGTCAGGTGACCGGCCTCGACACCGACGAGCGCATGATCGCGTGGGCGCGCGAGTCGGTCACCGCCGGGCGGCTGGCGAACGTCTCCCTGATCCACGGCGCGCTGCCCTCCCCCGCTCTGGGCGATGGCCTCTTCGACCTCACCCACTGCCGCCTGCTGCTGATCAACAACACCCAGCCGGGCGACCTGCTGCGCGAGATGGCCGCGGTGACCCGGCCGGGCGGCTGGATCGCCGCCCAGGAGTTCGACTGGGCGTCATGGCAGTGCGACCCTCCGCACCCCGCGTGGGACCGGCTCAAGACCGTGATCGCCGAGGTGTTCGGCGGCGACGTCCACATCGGCGCGCGCCTGCCCACCCTGTTCCGGGAGGCCGGGGTCGCGCGGGTCCACATGGCCGCGCACGCCTTCTACTGGCGTCCCGGTGACCGCTACCAGACCCTCCTGCTGCACTTCGCCGAACTCTTCGCGCACCGCATCACCGCCAACGGCACCCCTCCTGACGCCCTCCAGGCCCTCACCCATGCCCTGCGCGAACATCTCACCCACCCCGACACCGTCGTCCGTGAGGCCCTGCTCGTCCAGGCATGGGGCCGGACGGCGGAACGGGCACCGGTCCCCTGACCTGATGCCGGTTCAGCGCGATGGCGGCCGCCCCGGCCGGCGGCCCCTCCTCACGGCCGGGGCGCGAATCCGCCGCTGAGGGCGTCGAACAGGCGCTCCAGGCGGGCGCGGTGGTCGGCTGCGATGCCGTCGGCCGGTTCTCCGGCGATCAGCAGCCGGGCGGTCTCCACCAGCACGGTGGTGTAGCCGGCGACGAAGAAGGCGGCGAGCAGCGGGGCGTCGCCGTCGAAGGCGGGGTCGTGTTCGAGCTCGCCGGCGAGGGTCTGCTGGAGGTCGGAGGCGATCTCTCTGGCGCGGGCGACCAGCGCTGGTGAGGCGGCGACGGTCCGGAAGAAGGGGACGGACCCGTCCTTGAGGCCGGACAGGGCGTGCCGCTGCTCGAGGAGAGCGAACGCCGTGTCGCGCAGGGACTGGAGCGCTCCGGTGCCGGGGGCGCGGTCGCGTACCGCCGAGCGCAGGAGCCCGACGGCGTCGACCTCGCGGTCCAGGAGGAGGTCCTCCTTGCGCGGGAAGTGCTTGAAGACCGTCACGGCCGAGACCCCGGCCTCTCGCGCGACCTCGGTGACCGTGACCGTGTCGAAGCCGCGTTCGAGGAACAGCCGGGTCGCGACCTCTGAGATCTTCGCGCGCGTCAGCGGTCCGCCTCGCGCTCCGGTCCTGGGCATCCCGGCCCCACTTTCTTGTGTCACTTAATTTAGTCACATAACCTAGTGGCATGTCCTTCGAACAGACCATCATCATTGTCGCCGGAGCAGGCCGCGGCGGGCCGCGCGAGCGGCCGGATCGCCCTGTGCCGGATCACCCTGCGTCGGGCCGCGCCCGCGCCGATCAGGGTCCGCTCCGGGATCACGGCGTGCAGGCGGCCCTCCATGCATGAGACGGCCGCGGGCCCGCCAGGGCGCACTCCCCGGTCGTTGCGGGAGGCGTGGGTCGCGTTGGCGGGGCTGTCGGCGGTGTTCCTCTTCGAGATGCTGGACAACTCGATCCTGAACGTCGCGCTGCCCGTGATCGGACGCGAGCTGCACGCCTCCACGACCGCGTTGCAGTGGGTGACGGGCGCCTACGCGGTCGTGTTCGGCGGGTTGATGCCGGCGTTCGGCGCGGTCGCCGACCGGTTCGGCCGGCGGCGGATCATGCTGATCGGGCTGGTCCTGCTCGGCGTGGCGAGCCTGGCGACCGCCGTGGTCACCACCGCCGGGCAACTGATCGCCGTCCGGGCGACGATGGGGGTCGCCGCGGCGATGACGACCCCGGGATCGATGGCGCTGGCGTTCCGGCTGTTCGACGAGGACGGCCCGCGCGTGCGCGCGCTGACCCTCATCTCGACCGTCGGCCTGGTCGGGCTCGCGATCGGCCCGACGGCGGGCGGCCTGGTGCTGGCGATCGCGCCCTGGCAGGTCCTGCTGCTGGTGAACGCGCCGATCGCCGTGCTCGCGTTCCTCGGCGTACGGTCCGGCATCGCCGCCGACGACCCGTCCGGCCTCCATCGCGATCCCCTCGACGTCCCCGGGATGCTGCTGGGCACGGCGATGATCGTGCTCGCGCTCCTCGCGCCGACGCTGTTCGTGGACGAGGGCGCCGGCTCCTGGAAGCCCTGGGCGGCCACCGCCGCGGCCGCCGTGACGGCGACCTGCTTCGTCGTGCGCGAGCGCCTGGCCCGCCATCCGCTGCTCGACCTGAAGCTTCTCGCCCTCCCCCTGGTCTCCAGCGGCCTGGCCTACAAGGCCGCCACCGGGCTGGCGACCGCCGGGCTCGGCTACCTGGTGACATTGCAGTTGCAGCTCGACTGGGGCTGGACGCCCGCACTGGCCGCCGTCGGGATGCTGCCGCAGGTCGTCGTCCTCATCGCCGGCAGCGCGTTCGTCGGCCCGTTCGTGCGGCGTGTCGGCCTGGACCGGGCGGCATGGATCAGCGCCGCGGCGGTCGTGTCCGGCCTCGCCGTCTACGGCCTGCTCGGCCGGTTCGGCTACCCGTGGGTCGCGACCGCGCTCGTCCTCGTGGCGGCCGGGATGCGCGTGGTCGGCGTCGTCGCCGGGCTCAACGTGGTCCGCGGCCTGCCCGCGAACCGGACCACCATCGGCACCGCGCTCGTCGACACCGCCGGCGAGGTCACCGCGGGCACCGGCATCGCCGTCACCGGCACCATCCTGGCCGTCCTGTTCACCGGCGACATCGCCACCTCCCACTGGAGCCCGCTGCAGACCGGCGAGTTCCACCAGGCCGTCACCATCGCGGGCCTCACCCTCACCACCGTCGCGGCGGCCCTCGTCGGCTGGGGAATCGCTCGCAGCCGGCACGCCACCGGCGACCGGAGGGACGACACCGTCCCCCAAACCGCCTGACTCTGGAGAATCCTCCTTTCCCCGAACCTATTCCAGGAGCGCACATGACGATCACCCTCCGGCCGGGCAGCACCGTGGTGTTCGCCGGCGAGTCGACCACCGACTGCCAACGGCTGCCGGAGCGGGGACGGCCTCGGGCTCGGCTACCGCTGCGCATCGCGGGCGAGTGGGGCCCGCGGCGCCCGGTCAGCCGCCGATTCAGCCTGAAGCAGGGTGTGGTGGGCATCCGGCCTGAGATCCCTTCTACCTGAACCGCCCGGGCCCTCAACCGTCCATGACCCAGAGGTCCCTCCGGGCAGGTGCCAGGGCGGCTTGCTCAGGGCACGCTTAAAGCGTGCGGTTATGGCGTGCCCTTCGGACGGCGGGCCGGGGCAGGCGGGCGCTGCCGATGGTCGCGGCGGGGCTGCTGGCGCTGGGGCCGGCCGGGTTTCTCGGCGATACGCCGGGGCTGCCCGACGACATGGCGGTACGCCTACGCGCACCGTGACGACCACGAGCTGATCTGGTGGATCACCGCGGAGAAGCCCGGGCAGGTCAGGACCGGGCCGGCCGATCTCGGACGGGCCTTGGCCGCCGCAACCGCCCACCATGGTCAAGGCGAGCCGGCGTCGATGGCGCCGCCGGCCGACCAGAACGCCCTCGCGTACGCGTTGGCCTGGCTGGCCGGGCGCGAGCGTTGGCTGCTGGTGTTCGACAACGTCGAGGACCCCCACGACCTGGACCCGTATCTGACGCGGCTGGACCGAGGGCACGTGTTGATCACTTCCCGGCGGGCGACCGGCTGGGACGCGATCGGCAGCCAGATCTCGCTTGCCGTGCTGTCCCCGTCGGAGGCGGTCGCGCTGCCGGCCGGTCTGATCGGCCCGGCCGACGCGGAGACGGCGCACCTGCACGGCCTGGCCGACGAGCTGGGGTTCCTGCCGTTGGCCCTCGTGTAGGCGGGCGGCTACATCGCCGCGACGCCCGGCATGAGGGGTTGAGGACTGTGTGGTCATACCTGACGGTCGGTGGACCGGGATGGAACGGTATGGAACGCCCTGCTGGTTGAAGTCCCACCACTGACTCAACAGGGAGACCCTATGGCTCGACCAGGAAAATGGGGCCGCCGATTCGGCTCCGCGGCCGCCGTCTCGATCCTTGGGCTGGCGATGCTCGCGCCCGCCTCCTCGGCGCAAGCGGCCACCGCGGCCGGCTGCGTCCTGACCATCACGGAAACGGACGGCGGCGCCTTCGCCATCGTGACGGTCGGCTGCAGCCAGGGCACCGTCACCGCCTTCGACCTGTACGGCGACGACGCATGGCCCAACCCGGACGACTTCCTCATCAAGATCTGGGGCTCATCGAGTCACATCGTCGCCGACCACCTCAACGAGGACATCGGGGCTCGGGATGAGATCTACGCCAAGGCCTACTACACGACGCCCTCGGGCACGAACGGAACCGCCAACACCAACCGGGTCGACGGCGACTTCGGCTGCGTGCTTGAGCCGCTCTGCTAGTCAGCCGTCCTTGAACCGTCGACCGGTCTGACCACGGTTCATGAGCATCGGCACCGTGTCCCGGACCTCGCGGGCATTGGCGATCGTCGCGTCGACGGTAGCGGCGATCGCCTCCTCGCTAGCTCTCGGCGGTGCCGTACGTCCCCGAGGCCGGGTCGGCCGCGGTCACGGCCGTCTCCGCGTCCAGCTCCCAGCCCTTCGCGTACGCCGCGGCGAACCCTTCCCCGCCCAGCGCGGCCTGCCCCCGGCGGGTGAGCGCGCGGACTTGCGGATCGGTGTGGTCGTGCGCGCCCCGCAGCCGGGCGGCGGCCCCGAGCAGCACGGCCGACTCGTGCCGCCGCCCGCGCGTGTCGGCGAGCGCGGCCACGTTCACCACCACCAGCGACAGGATCGGCAGCTCCCGGGTGGCCAGCGCGGCCGCGTACGCCTCCTCCAGCGCCTTGGCGGCGCCCGGCAGGTCGCCCAGCGCCAGGCAGAGCGCGGCCCGTGCGTTGCCGACCAGCGTCCGTGCGTGGCCCGCGGGAAACGCGGTGTCGCCGAGCAGCCCCCGTTCGGCGTCGTCCAGCAGGTCGCCCGCCCGGTCCAGGTCACCGAGCCGCACCCGCACATCGGCCTCCCGCGCGTCGACCAGGATCAGCATCTCCGCCGAGGACGCGTGCAGCGCCCGCTCCCGCGCGGAGTCGATCATCGCCATCGCCCGGCCGGTGTCGCCGCGCCGCAGGTGCACGTCGATCCAGCGCAGGTCGCTGTAGAGCCGGTCGCCGAGGCTGAGCGAGCCGAACTCGTCCGCCAGCGTCGCGGCCTCGCGCAGGTCGGCCAGCGCGCCGTCGAGGTCGTCGTAGCGCCGCAGCCGGGCCCGCATCGGCAGTGTGGCGGCCTGGCCCCAACGGTCACCGGCCCGCCGGAAGCAGGTCAGGGCCGCCTCGACGTGGACACGCATCCGGTCGAGGGCGCCCGCGTTCTCGACGATCTCGGCCTGGAACAGGTGGGCCAGCCCGGACAGCCACACGTCGTCGCCGTCGGCCAGGCGCTGGAAGATCCCGAGCGCGGCCTCCTCCTCCTGGAGGAAGACGAGGATCGGGCCGAACACGCGGTGGTGGCCCGGCAGCTCGGGATGCGCGAGCAGCCGGTCGGCCAGCTCACGCATCTCCGCCCGGTCGTCCGCGGCTTGCCCGGTGGTGATCCCCGACAGGATGTCCGCCCGGTTGAGCAGGTAGGCGGCTCGGACGCAGTCGCGCTCGGGCGTCGGCCCGCCGCCGGGCACCGCCAGGGCCGCGCCCAGCCAGTGGGCGGCGTCGGAGTGGCGGCCGAACATCTGCCAGTACCAGGTCAGGGTCAGGGCGAGGGTGATCGCGCCGGCGGGGTCGTGGGTGGCGCACAGGTGGCGCAGGGCGGCGAGCGTGTTGTCGTACTCGGCGCCGATGATCTTCATGGCGGTGAGCTGGCCGGATCCGCGCAGCCGAGAGTCGTGGCGGGCCATCAGCTCCGTGAAGTGGGCGGCGGCCAGGTCGCGGGCCGTGCGGAGGTCGCCGGTGCCGGTCAGGCGGCCGGCGCCGTACTCGCGGATGGTTTCGAGCATGCGGTAGCGGCCGTTGCCGGGCGTGAGCTGCAGCAGTGACCGGTCGACGAGGGCGGCGAGCAGTTCGGGGACGTCGGCGGCGGGCACGGTGGTGCCGGCGCAGACGGCGGTGGCCGAGGCGGGTGTGACGCCGCCGGGCAGGAGGGAGATCCGTTCGGCGACGGTGCGTTCGTGCTCGCCCAGCAGTTCCCAGCTCCAGGCGATGACCGCGCGCAGGGTGCGGTGCCGGGGTGGTGCGGTACGGCTGCCGGTGGTGAGCAGCCGGAACCGGTCGGACAGCCCGTCGGCCAGGTCGGGCAGCGACAGCGTCCGCAACCGGGCGGCGGCCAGCTCGAGGGCCAGCGGCAGGCCGTCCAGGCCGCGCACCACCCGCACGATGTCGGGCAGCGTGGTCTCGTCGACGTCGAAACCGGGTCGCACGGCGGCGGCCCGCTCGGTGAACAGGCGCACCGAGGCCGCCCTTCGGGCCTGTTCAACGCCGTCGTCCGGGCCGGGCAGCGGGAGCGGGGTCAGCGGCACGAGCGTCTCGCCGTCGACCGCGAGGGGTTCGCGGCTGGTGGCGAGCACGCGCAGCCCGGGGCAGCGGGGCAGCAGCGCCGCGACCAGGTGAGCCACGGCGTCGATCAGGTGCTCGCAGTTGTCGACCAGCAGCAGGCTCTCCCTGCCGCCGAACGCGCCGACGAGGACGTCCAGCTCGTCACCCTCGGCTCGCTTGCGGGCGTCGAGCGTCGCGCCGCCCCGCAGCCCGATCCCGGCGAGGACGGCCGTGGCGATCTCCGCTGGTTCGGTGACGGAGGCGAGGTCGATGAGCCAGGCCCCGTCGCGGTATTCGTGGCGGTGGCGGTGGGCGGCCTCCAGCGCGAGCCGGGTCTTCCCGGCGCCGCCGGGGCCGAGGACGGTGACCAGGCGTCCGGTCGCGAGCTGGGCGCCGATGCGGGTGAGGTCGTCGTCGCGGCCGATGAAGCTGGTCAGCGGCGCGGGCAGGTTGGCCGGCCGGAGCCGGCCGGATTCGGTTGGCGGAGCGGCTCCGGCCGGGGTGTCCGGCGCCGGGATGGGCCGGCCGGGGCGCAGCAGGCGCAGGTGGCGTTCCCGCAGAGCGGTGCCCGGGTCGGCGCCGAGGACGTCGGCCAGGCTCTGGCGTACGCGCTCGTAGACCGCCAGCGCCTCGCCCTGCCGCCCCTGAGCGGCGAGCGCGTCCATCAGCAGCGCGGCCGCCCGCTCGTGGACCGTCTGCTCGGCCAGCAACCCGGACAGCCGGGCGGCGGCCACCGCGGCCCGGCCCAGCGACAGCTCGGCCTCGGCGAGGTCGGCGACCGCCTCGATCGACACCTGCGCCAACCGTGTCGCGACCGTGGGCGCGACCGCGGCGATGACCGCGGGTTCGGCGCCAGGCCGCTCGTCCCACAACGCCATGGCCTCGGCGAGCGCGGCGCCCGCGGCCTCCGGATCCCCTGCCCGCAGCCTCTCCCGACCGGCGGCGGCGAGCCGCTCGAAGCGCAGGGCGTCCACGTCGGCCGTGTCCACCGCCAGCCGGTAGCCGCCCGCGACCTTCACGACCGCGACACCGGCCGCGACACCGGCCGCGTCGGCCGGGGTGAGGACGCGGCGCAGCCGGGAGACGAGGGTCTGCAGGGCCGGGGCGGGGCCGGACGGCGGCTCCTCGGCCCAGATCGCGTCGACCAGCGCGCCCGGCTCGACCGCGCGGCCACCGGCGAGGGCCAGCCGGACGAGCAGGCCCCGCAACCGCGCGCCCGCGACGGGCAGGACGGCGTCACCGCGAGACACCTGAAACGCGCCGAGCAGCGTGATGCGAAGCCGTGCACCCCCGTCCATGCCCCGATCCTCGCGCGCTCCCCCGCAAGACCCCAAATCAGGGCCCGCCTCAGAGCCGTGTCAAAGCCGTGTCAGAGCCCTGCCCGCCCCTGCCCGCCCCTGCCCGCCCCCTGCTTGCCCCGTGTTCGCCCCGTGTTCGCCATATGTCAGCGGCCCGCCCCAGTCTTCGCATGCCGCACCACCACCACGAACGAACGGAGGCAACAGATGACCGAGACGAACGACGCCGGAAGCTGGGTCCGGAGCTGGGGCGCCTCGCCCCAGGCGGCCCACGACGGGCTCGGCTCGCTCGACGACCACCCGCCCCTCGCCGACGTGACCCTGCGCCAGGTGGTACGCATCAGCGGCGGCGGTCGCCGGGTGCGCATCCGCTTCACCAACGAGTTCGGGACCGCGCCCTTCACCATCGGCGCGGCCCAGGTGGGCCTCGCGGCGCCCGGCGGCGGGGTGCGGCCGGGCAGCGAGCGCGTCCTGACCTTCTCCGGCGCGTCGGCCGTCACCGTCCCGGCGGGCGCGCCGATCCTCAGCGACCCGGTCGACCTGCCCCTGCCCGCCCTCGCCAGGCTGTCCATCAGCTTCTACCTGCCGGGGCGCGTGGAGACCTGCACCTGCCACGACCCCGCCCTGGAGACCGGCTGGACGATCCCGGGCGACGCCGTCGCCACCCCCACCCTGCCGGAGAACGCGGGGATCCTGCCGGTGCGGGCCCTGATCTCCGCCGTCGAACTGCTCCCCGACGCCCCGGCCAAGGCCATCGTCACGGTGGGCGACTCCCGCACCGACGGCGCCGGCTCGACCCCGGACACCAACCACAGCTGGCCGGAGTTGCTGGCCGAGCGTCTCGCCGGGCGGGACGTGGCCGCCCGCTACGTCTCCAACCAGGGCATCAGCGGCAACCGGCTGCTCAACGACGGCATCGGCGCCGCCGTCCTGACCCGCTTCGACCGTGACGTGCTGGCGACGCCCGGCCTCGGCTACGTGGTGCTCTCCGTCGGCGGCAACGACCTCGGCATCTCCTTCGCCCCACGCGACGACGGTCCTCTGGCCGATTTCCTGAAGATGTTCCCCGGCGCGCCGGTGACGACGGACGACGTCATCGCGGGCTACCGCCGGCTCATCGCCCGGGCGCGCGACCACGGCGTACAGGTCTATGCCACCACGATCGCGCCTTTCGAGGGCGCGGAGATCTACACACCGGAGGCCGAGAGCGCACGCCGGGCGGTCAACGCATGGATCCGCACCGGCGGCGGCTTCGACGCCGTGCTGGACTTCGACGCCGTCTGGCGCGACCCGGACCGCCCCAGCCGGATCAGGGAGGATTTCCACTGCGGCGACCATCTGCACGGCAACGACGCGGGCTACCGGGCCCTGGCCGACTCCATAGACCTGTCGCTGTTCCGCTGAGCGGGATCAGCCTGCCGGTGGAGGATCGGCTAGCGTACGCCGGCCGAAGTCGGCCACGTGTGCTGTGGCGCGAACGAAAGTGCCGGCCTGGCGAAGTGCCTCCGCGGCTTCGGGGAGGAATGACCAGAACAGATGGAAAACGTGGGTGTCGGCCGGGTAGAGCTCGAGCTTGACGTCCACGCCATGGCTCCGGGCATGGTCGGTGAGCCGGAGGGCGTCGCGGCGGAGAGGGTCGTTCGTGGCGGCCTGGACGAGCATCGGTGGCAGGCCGGTGAGATCGGCCGTCAGCGGGCTGACGACCGGGTCGTCCACCGGATGTCCCGCAAGGTAGTAAGCGGCGAAGCGGCGCAGTTGCTCGAACGGCAGGACCGGCTGCGGTTCGGCCGCTGCGTCCGGCACGGGGGCGTAGGTCGGATCGACCCCTGGGCAGAGCAGCACCGCGCCGCTCGGTTGCGGCAGCTCCTGCTGCTTGAGCTTGATCAGGAGGGAGAGCGCGAGCCCGGCGCCCACGGAGTCACCGGCCACGATCACCTGCTGGGGCGACAGGCCGGAGTCGAGCATCGACAGATAGGCGCGCAACGCATCCTCGAGTGCGGCCGGGAACGGATGCTCGGGCGCCAGCCGATACTCCGGGAGCAGGACGCCCGCCTCCGCGGCCACGGCGAGGGCACCGGCCAGCGGCCGGTAACCGAACGCCGAGCCGAGCACGTAGCCGCCGCCATGCAGGTAGAGCAGGGTCGGCGGGCGGTCGGATCCGGGCGTGAGCACCAGCGACGGTGTTCCGCCGGCGTTGAACGGCCGCACCTTGACCTCTGGCGGCGGCGAGAAGTGCGCGTGCATCTCCTCATTGGCGGCACGCAGCTCCTGCAGATCGGCGTCACCGGTGGTCAGATCGGCCACGGGCTCCCAGAGCCGCGCGATCCGGCCGGCGATCTCCCCGCCGACCGACCGGGTCGCGGCCACGGCGTCGTCCAGGTCACTCAGCACGCCGCGGGCCCGCTCGAGGAGCGCTTCACCGGCAAGCGTGATCTCGACCCGATGGGTCGAGCGCCGTAGCAGATCGCAGCCGATGAGCCGCTCCAACGTGCGGATCTGCCGGCTCAGCGCGGGCTGGGAAAGGTAGAGCCGGGACGCGGCGCGCCCGAAGTTGAGCTCCTCGGCGACGGCGACGAACGCTCGCAGGTGACGCAACTCGATGGCGTCCGGCGCCTGAGGCAGCGGTGTCACCTTCTCGACCGGCCGCTCCTGGCGCCTGTTCATGCCCACGAGTATGACGTGGTCATTCGAATCGTGCACGACCGTCATGCACGGTCGGCCTTTCCCTTCGGCACCGTGCTGCTGCGAACGTCTTCTTCATGACACCGATGCCCCCGGACACGGAATGGGCCGCCACCACGGAATGGGCCACCGCCACGGCGATGACCACAGCGCCGGCGGAGGCGAGCATGGCGCCGGACGGCCGAATGTTCGAAGGCCGGTCAGCGTGACGACTTCACCGGCCTCCGGCGGCGTGGCACCGGTTCGGCTGGGCGAACGGGCCGGGCGGTGGGTGCTGGTCGTCACGGCCGCCGGCTCCGGGCTGGTGCTGCTCGAGGCGACCGTGGTCAACGTGGCGTTGCCGGCGCTCGAGCGCAACCTCGACGCGTCGCTGGCCGGTCTGCAGTGGACCGTCAATGCGTTCACGCTCACCCTGTCCGCGCTGATCTTGCTGGGTGGCGGCCTGGGCGACCGTTTCGGTCGCCGGCGGGTGTACCTGGTGGGGCTGGTGTGGTTCGCGGTCGCGTCCTTGCTGTGCGGCATGGCACCGACCCTGGAGTGGTTGGTCGCCGGCCGCGCCTTGCAGGGCGTCGGTGGCGCCCTGGTCGTGCCGGGTTCGCTCGCCCTCATCCAATCGTCGTTCCACCCTGATGATCGGGCGCGGGCGATCGGCTGGTGGTCGGGCATGAGCGGGATGGCCGGCGCGGCGGGGCCACTGCTCGGCGGGGCGCTCGTGGATGCGGCGGGGTGGCGATGGGTGTTCTTGATCAACGTACCGGTCGCCGTGATGCTCGCCGTACCGCTCGTCGCCCATGTGCCCGAGAGCCGTCACCGGGAGCTTTCCGGCCGGTTCGATGTGGCCGGGGCCGTACTGGCGGCGCTAGGCCTCGGCGCGATGACCTACGCGCTGATCCAGGCCCCCGCCGACCCCGGCGCGGCGACGGTGGCCGCCCTTCTCGGGCTGGTGGCCTCGCTGGTCTTCGTACGGATCGAACGGCGTAGCCGGGCACCCATGCTCCCGCTCGGACTCTTCGCCTCCCGCCCGTTCAGCGTCGCCAACCTCGCAAGCTTCTTCCTGTACGGCGGGCTCGCCGGGCTGTTCTTCCTGCTGCCGATCCAACTGCAGGTCACCGCCGGATACACCACGCTCGAAGCCGGGCTGGCGCTGCTCCCCCTCACCCTGCTGACGCTGGTCCTGTCGGCCCGGAGCGGGGCTCTCACCGCGCGGACCGGCCCCCGCGTACCTCTCGCCGCGGGCGCTCTCATCTGCGGGCTCGCGCTCCTCCTGGCCACCCGGATCGGCTCAGATGCCACCTACCTGACCGACGTGCTCCCCGTGGTCGGCCTCGTCGGGCTCGGCATCCCGCTGATCACACCACCCATCACCGCCACCGTGCTCGCCGCCGTCCCCGACGCTCGCGCCGGCACCGCCAGCGCGGTCGGCAACGGGGTCGCCCGGGCCGCCGGTCTGATCGTCGTCGCCGCCCTGCCGCTGCTGGCGGGGCTACCGCAGGACGCCGCGAACGATCCGGCGGCCCTCGACCGCGGGTTCGATGCCGGCATGCTGATCTGCGGGGGCCTGTTCGTCCTCGGCGGCCTCATCGTCTGGTTCGGCGTGCCCCGGCCGGAGGTCGGCGCCCTGGACGACGCGGGCGCGGTGGCAGGGGTGACGCCGATCTGAAGCCGCCGTGTGCTGTCATGTGTGGGTTGTGGACGTGGTCAGCACCGCCGAGGTTCCGGCGGGAGAGCGGTTCGCCTTCTGGCGCGAGATGAACTCGAAGATCTGGGTGCCCTACGATCTACGCTGCGACCCGGCGTTGGAGGGCCGTTTCAGGGCGCAGATCGAGATCAGCGAGTTCGGCCCCGTGCAGGCGGCGCTGATGACCGCGATCCCGCACTCCTTCGACCGCACACCCAGGCTCATCCGCCAGGCCGACCCGGGCCTGTTCATGCTCGCCTGCATCACGCGCGGTGGCGGCACGACACGGCAGGACGACCGGCAGGCGCAGGTGGAAGCCGGGGATCTGGTGCTGTACGACCCCTCCTACCCCCATGGCGGCGCGTTCGCCTCGGACACCCTGGCAAGCCAGGTGCTGCTGCTGCGCTTCCCGCGCTCGTTGCTGCCGCTGCCCGAGCGGGACCTGCGGCGCCTGAACGCCGTTCCCATCCCGGGCACCCGGGGCATCGGTGCGCTGTCGTCCCAGTTCCTGCGGCAGCTCGCCCGGCACCTGCCCGAACTCAGCCCGTCCGACACCGCCCGGCTGTCCACCCTCACGCTCGACGTGCTCACCACGGGGCTCGCCGACGCGCTGGACACCCTGCGCGCGGTGCCGTCCCACACCAGGCGGCGCGCCCTGATGGCCCAGATCCACGCCTTCATCCGCGACCACCTGGGTGACGCGCACCTGACCCCGGGCGCGATCGCCGCAGCGCACCACATCTCCCTGCGCTACCTGCACAAGCTGTTCCAGCAGGACGGGCACACCGTCGGCGGCTGGGTCCGCGAACGCCGCCTGGAGCGCTGCCGGCATGACCTCGCCGACCCCCGCCTGGCCGCCCGCCCCATCAACGCGATCGCGGCCCGCTGGGGGTTCGCCAGCGCCGCGCATTTCAGCCAGGCGTTCCGCCGCGCCTACGGCCTTTCACCGCACGAGTTCCGCCGGCAGTGCGCGTCAGGCGACCTTACCTGCGGACCCAGCGGTGATAGGCGTCCATGTCCACGTTGCCGCCGCAGATGATGGTGGCCACGTGGCGTCCGGCGAACCGGTCCCGGTCTTCCAGTACGGCGGCGACACCGAGGGCCGCCGAGGGTTCGACGACGAGCCCCGCGTGTTCCAGGAGCATCCGCATACCCGCGATGATCGACTCCTCGCGGACCAGGACGGCGTCGTCGGCCACCTCGAGGAGGTCGTCCAGGACCACGGGGATGGGGTGGCGGCCGGCGACGCCGTCGGCGATGGTGTCGGTGGAGTCGGTGGTGATGACGCGGCGCTCGCGCCACGAGCGGGTCATCGCGGGCGCGCCATGGGGCTGCACGCAGATCACCTCGACCGCCGGCAGCAGGGTCTTCAGGACGTGGCCCACGCCGGTGGCCATGGCGCCGCCGCCCAAGGCGATCAGGACCGTGTCGAACGAGGACGCCCCGCTCGCCAGCTCCAGGCCGATGGTCGCCGCGCCCTCGCAGGTCTCGATGTCCAGGCTGTCCTCGAGCAGCCGGATGTCGCGCCGTTGCGCGATGCCCGTCGCCCGCTCGCGGGCCGTTTCGAAGTCGCCTTCGACCAGCTCCAGCTCCGCGCCCAGCGCGCGGATGCGATCGAGCTTGGCCGTGGGCGCCGAGCGCGATGCCACGACCGTGACCTCGAGGCCACGGCGGCGGCCCGACCAGCCGAGCGCCTGGCCGAGATTGCCGGCGCTGGCGCACACCACGGCCGTCCGGCCCTGGTCGGCCAGCAGGCTCGTGACGAGTTCGGTGCCCCGGCCCTTGAAGCTGCGGACCGGGTTCGCCGTCTCCAGCTTGATGCTCACCGTGCAGCCGAGCCGGCGCCCCAGCGCGTCGCACTGGTACAGGGGTGTGTCCAGGAATTGCGGGTCGATCGCCTGGCGGGCCGCGCGGATTCGGTCAAGGCGAAAGCGCGTGTTGAGCACCACCGGATCCATGGCCCCTGGTTTTATCACAACCGCGACCGGACGGGATCGCCTCGTGCCGGCCTTGGGCGCGCGCCGCGCCTACGCGCGGGCCATGGCGGCCATGAGCTTGCCGGTGAAGCGGTGCATGTGGGGGTCGAGGGTGTCCGCGGGCTCGGCGAGGACGTGCCGCACCGATAGCCACTTGATGGCTTCGAACTCACCCTCGTCGAAGGAGGTGACGTCACTGGCCGTTGATCGCAGGACGTACCACAGCGACACGTCCGTGTGCTGTCCCTGCCCGCGTGTTCGGGTGACGGTCAAGAAGAACGGTTTCCTGCCGGAGACCCGCGACGGGACGGCCGGGACGCGCAACTCCTCGGCGCACTCGCGCACGACGGCATCCCAGGGATCCTCCATCGGCTCGACGTGACCACCGCCAGGAAGCCACAAGCCGGCCTTGCGGTGGCTCACGAGCAGGACCTCCTCGCGAGCCTCATCGAGGACCACGAAGTAGCAGACCAGATGCGTCATCGGAACATCGGGCTTCAGCACCCGATAGAGCTGAGCTCCGCTCGCGATCCACTCCGCTGCCGTGGCGAGGTGCGTACGCTCCTGCTCATCCCAGGGCTCGACACCCTCCAGCAACTCGATCAGCCGACGGCGAAAAGGCTGGTCCGGACCGTCCACCTCGCCACTGGCGACCATGGTCCTCATGGGGTCAGGAGTCTCCGCGCCCCTCACGGCGTGGCCGGTCCGCTTGGTTCGCCGGCGATCTGACCGACGAGGAGGTCGAGCCGCTCCGACTGGCCGTTCGGAGGGATGCGGCCGCTTTCCGACAGGGCGGCTATGCCGTGCAGCGCGCTCCAGGTGACTTCGGCGAACAGTTCGCGTCGCGGGTTGTCCGCGCGGAAGCAGCTCACGAACTCGTCGAAAGCGGCGCGCAGTGGGGGCGGCGTCTCGGCGTGGGCGAACTTCACATCGGTCGGCAGGACGAACATGGCCTGATAGAGGGCGGGCTGCTCGGTCGCGAACTCCAGGTAGGAGCGGCAGACGGCGTGCAGCGCCTGGGGCGGCTCGGGGGCGGCCAGCCGGGCGCGGCGCAGGCGGGCCGCGAGTTCGCCGAAGCCTTCGATGGCGACGGCGCGCAGGATGGCGTCCTTGCCGTTGAAGTGGCTGTAGAGCACGGGCTGGCTGTATTCGACGCGCTCGGCCAGCCTCCGCGTTGTCACCGCCTCCCACCCTTCGGCCTCGGCCAGTTCGCGGGCGGCCGTGATGATCAGCTGATGGCGCTGGGCGCGTTCACGTTCGCGGCGGTTGGAGATGGCGGACATGGCAGCATCATAGCAATGCTAGACATCATGTCCGCGATAGACCTATCGTCGCTACAGCATCTAGCGACGATAGAGGGTGCTGCCATCCGCGGTGCCACCGCTGTGGTGATGCCGGAGATCAGCGCGCTCCTGATCGTCGCGCGACCACTCCACGCGGCGACGGCCAGGACCGGCGAAATTCTGTTGGCTGCCCCAACATTTACGTGTTTCTCGAACAGATTCCGCCGCATCGCCGGATGCTGGTTCGATCCGATCATGAGATCCATCCGACAGGGTGCCGTACTGGCCGCGGCCATGGTCATGGCGGCGGTGGTCACTCCGGTGGCGGCGGCAGCTTCGCAGGGCTCGTGCGTGGCGCCGCCACGGAGCAGCCCGAGCTACGACGACTTCGTGCTCACGTACAAGTCCGCATGCGCCTCCAAGAAGAACTACGACCGGACGTTCCAGGACGTCACGGCATCCGTCCTGGTCGACGAGCGCAACAAGCTGGCGGTCACGACGTCGACGGCGCTGGCCGGCGCGATCGCGTCGGTCAGGGTGAACAACAAGGAATTCATCTCCAGCGGTGGCCACGGCGCCGCCTTCCAGTACGCCTTCCACGCCTGGCAGAAGGGTGAGGCGGCGACCGAGTGCTACAACCCCACGCAGGCCGGCACCCGCCTGGACGACGTGGGCCAGCCGCCTCCCTACCACGGCCCCAGCACGAGCGCGCTCTACACCATGGCCAGGTCCGGCGGCTCCATCCGTACGGCGGGGCGGCCCGCGATGTTCGTGACCCTCGAGGACACCAAGCCGGGCTGGGGCGACTGCCGCAGCGCCGACCACCAGGCCAAGCGCGTCCCGTTCACCATGGGCCTGTCGCCGTACTGGCTGCAGACCGAGATCGAGCTCGCCCCCGATCACGACGCGCCCAGGCTGGAGAACGTCTTCCGCGCCGCCGCCACGATCACCTCCGACGACGAACGACACGACCACTTCAGCGGAGTCTTCGTCGCCTACCTGCAGCCGGATTTCACGAAGGTCTTCTCCTACAGCCCCGCCACCGGCCGCCTGTCCCCGAAGCCCGTGGACTCCCACACGAGCAAGGACCCCATGGTCCGTTGCACGGACGACGGGCGTTACTGCCTCGGCATGTACGTCAAGCCTGAGGTGCTCGGCGACAAGGCCTACTACTACACGATGACCCGCCCGCCGATGGACTACAACGGCCACTTCGGCGAGAACACCATCCAGGTCACCAGCCCCCGTGGAGCCGTCGACAAGGGAGACAAGGTCGACTACGAGACCTACGTGGTCGTCGGCGACAAGAGCCGCGTCGAGCACACCATGACCCAGCTCCACACCGCCTTCGAGTAGCCGGGCCTTGGGCCGGTGATGACGGTGGCGCACCGGCCTGCGTTCAGCCTCGTCGCGTGGCCAGGAGTTCGTGGCCGCGTTCCGGCGTGATCATGCCGGCGGCCCGGGGGTCGGCCAGCAGGGCGATCGGTGCGAGATGGTCCTCGTGCAGCGGCCGCCGATGGGCGAGGGCGTCGCGCAGCGACTGGAGGGCGGAGCCCATGCCGAAGCGGCGGGCCCGGTCGTGCGCGGCGAACAGCAGCGGCAGGGCCTGCGCGAACACGGCCGGCGGGCGGTCCACCTCGCCGCGCAGGCTCGCCAGCCGGGCACGGCTGTGACCTCGGTGTTTTCCTCCCAGACGAACCACGCTGACACGACGCTTCCCTGTCCGGTGAACTGTCACTGCACCTCACGTGAAGAAATCGTCTCGTGGTCAAAGGGGAACCGTTCATGCAACGACAGGGGAAGCGACTCGCCGCGCTCGGGCTGCTCATCGGGGGCCTGCCCATGCTCGCGCCCGGGACCGCCACCGCCGCCACTGCCGTGACCGTCCGGTCGTCCGGTGTCGGGGTCGCACCACCGGGGGCGGTGGCGAAGCGCGTACAGGCAGGCGGATGCGTCAGTCCCGCCATCCTGCTCTACAGGAAAGTGAATCCGCCCTACAGCTTCACCTACAAGTCCACCACCGTCGGCTTCCGGCAATGGCAGCCCTCGGACTACTCGTACGCCAAAGTCGTGACTCGCGACAAGCGAATTCGCGTCTACCTGGAGAGTAAGAAGGGCCGAAAGTGCGGCCCCTTCAAGGTCCGCCGGGATCCCGGAACGAAGAAGTACACGGTCCAAACCTTGTCGCTGCCCAACAGGAGCAACTCGGTCCGCATCTGCGTCTTCAGGTACGGCGTGGCCGGCTACAAGTGCGGCGCGTGGAAGAAGGAAGGTTCCGACGGGTAGCGCCCCGCATCCGGCTCCTGGACGCCGGCTCCGGCGGCGGCTCGGTGACGCAGGTCCTCGGTCGGTGGGAGTGGGCGATGGCGGGCCCCGCTTCCGGCCTTGATCGGTGCCGCCGGGACCACTAGCCTGATCGCCGTGCTGCCGGAAGACGGGGCCGAGGCGATCGCGGCACGCGGGAAGAGCCCCGATCACGACGGGCTGCTCGGCCACGCCGCCATGGAGTTCGGGACCGACTGACGATGAGCGCGGAAGAGGATTTCAACCAGGTCGGTGCCGAGCTGGCCGATCTGGGTGTACGGATCTCCAGGATGATGGGGAGCCCCGCGCTCAAAGATCAGGCGGGGAAGGTGTTCGCGAGCCTGCAGCGCGATGGCGCGATGGTGTTCCGGCTGGTCAGGGATACCCCTGAGCACGCGGCCGCGCTCCAGTTGGCCGGGGCGTCTCTGTTCGACCCCTCGGGGCAGGGCAGGGAGATGAAGGACTGGGTGGTCGTGCCCCATTCCTCGGCCGAGACCTGGACGGATCTGGCCGAGGCCGCCCTCAGCCGCCCACGCTGACTGACCAGTGGGCCACGTCGACGGTGGCGGCGGCTCCGGCCGACCCGGCACGCACGGGTCGTCGTCGCCACCGAGGAACCCGTGCGGACGGCTCACGCACCTCCGGTGGCGGTACGCGGTTCAGGTGCTCTTCGCGGTGCGGTGCAGACGCAGGGCGGAGACGAGGAAGAAGATGCCGCCGACGGTCGCGTACCCGGCGAGGCTTGTCAGCGATGCGGCCGGCGTACCGGCCTGAAGGATGAACCCCGTCCCGGCGATGGTGGAGATCCCGCCGCTGAGGATCATCGCCCATTGGCCGCCGAGCCTGCGGCGGCCGATGGCCACGATGAGTTGCACGATTCCGGCGGTGATCGCCCAGGCGCCCCAGACGCGCAGCACCGCGGGCGCGCCCGAGGCGCCCGTGACGGCCAGGCCGATGGCGGCGAGCAGGCTGAGGGCCAGGTTGACGTACAGGGCCGCGGCGGGGCGCGCGGTCTTCGAGGAGCGCAGATCGATGATGGCCGCGGCGACGTCGAACAACGGGTAGATCACGAGTAGCGCCACGCTCACCGGGCCGGATGCCGGCCCGATCAGGACCAGTAGGGCCGCCCAGACGAGGGCGAATCCGAATCGCACCACGTAGAGGTTCCGCAACGCCGTGGCCGTGCGGCCGGCGTTCGTGTCAGTGGTGGTGGTCATTCTCTTCTCTTCTCGGTAGAGGGCTTAGGTAGAATGACTAGTCACTCTACCGCGCAGACGTTAGCCCCGTATGGAGGTCGGGCGCAAGGGGCAAGGAGGAGGAACGCGTATGATCTCGAGCATGAACAGCCCCATGCGCGAGCGTCTCCTTGAGGCGGCGGCCGAGCTGTTCTACGCCCACGGGCTGCGCGCGGTGAGCGTCGACAAGGTCATCGACCTCGCCGGCACGACGAAGGTGACGTTCTACCGACATTTCAAGACCAAGGATGACCTCGTCGTCGCCTACCTCGAACACCGCGCCGCGCTGGAGCGCGACGGCATCGGTGCGGCGATCAAGCACGGCAACGGCGACGTCGATGCCACCCTGCGGGTGATCTCCGAGGCGATCGGGACCATTGCCTGCGCGCCGGGGTTCCGCGGCTGTCCCTTCATCAACGCCGCCGCCGAATACCCCGACCCCGGCAGCCCGATCCGCAAGGCGGTCGACGCGCATCGCCGCTGGAACAAGACGACGTTCGAACAGCTCATCGCCCCGCTCGGCATCACGAGTCCCGCCGAGGTCGCCGACGACCTGATGCTGATCCGCGACGGCGCCATGGTCGCCGGATACCTCGACGAACCGGCGACCGTCGCCGCCTCGTTCCTTCGCAGCAGCCAGGCCGTCATCGGCACCGGCGCCTCGACCCGAAGCTGATCGCAAGCCCGCCCGGTGAGAAAGCCCAGCCTCATGGCGGCGTCGTCAGGGCCGGACGGCGACCCCCGGATGGCGGCTCGGGAAGCGGAGCGTGCCCGGCGTCTCGATCACGCTGGGCACGCTCCGGCCGGATCGCGGCGGCGTCCGGCCTGACGCGCCGCCCGGCTGCTACTGATCGTCAGCCGGGCGGTATCACGCCGTTCTTGGCCACGGGGACGGCCAGCTGTGAGGGGCTGATGATCCTGAGCTCCTCGCCCGGCAGGTTCGCCAGCACCGGGTTGAGGTGCCTCAGGTTCAGCGATACCGGGGAGATGGCGATGCCGTCGGTGTCGAACTTCAACAGGTCGATCCAGCGCACGAGGTCGAGCACGTCCGGCGGGATCTCGTCACTGGACTTCTGCACCGGCACGCAGAGCTGGCGGGCGGCGGTGACCCGGATGGACCTGGTGGGGATCTGGCTGGTCAGCACCGGGTTGAGCTGGGTGAGGGTCAGCGGCAGGCCCACGGCCGGGTTCGGCTGGTGCGCGTAGCACAGCAGGTCGATGTGCGAGATGACGCGCAGGACGTCCGGGCCGGGGATCACCCCGTTCTTGGCGACCGGCACACAGAGTTGCACGGGCGCGAGCAACGTGACGTTGAGGCCCGGCAGGTTCTGCAGGACCGGGTTGAGGTGGCGCAGCGCCAGGCTCTTCCCGCTCAGCGGCCCGGACACCCGGTAGCACGACAGGTCCACGAAACGGATGTAGTCGAGCACGCCGGGCGGTGGGATGACGCCGTTCTTGGCCACCGGGACGCACAGTTGGCCGCGCGGGCCGAGCACGACCTGCACGGGCGGCTGGTCGACGAGCACCGGGTTGAGGTGGCGCAACGTCAGCCGGGTGGACGGCGGCTGGTACTCGGTGGTGCGGAAACACTCCAGGTCGAGATTGGACACGAAGTCCCTCGGCGTCGGCGGGGCCAGGGCGGCCGCGGGCGGCGCGACGAGGAAGGCGGCGGCGAGCAGCGCGAGGCCGGCGGACAGCAGCCGCCGGACCGTGGTTCTGGCGCGCGGATTTGGCGCACGTCGTTCTGTCATGCGTCCTCCAGAGCGGGCTGATCGTTGCCTCGACTGTGCGCTCACGCTCCCTGCGCGACAAGGTCATTGACCGCACCCGGCCAGCCCGTACGCCGCCCGCCCCACAGCCGATGGCCATCGGCGGCACCACCACGAGTACGGCGACGAGCACCGCCGCCCGCAGACTCCAGTGGGCCTGCCGCACCATCCGCGCACCCCGAGCGCCCGCAGGACGGCGCCGTCCACGACCGCCCCGATCGCGCCGAGCCCGCCATGGTCAGTGCGGTGACGGCGAGCGCGCAGGAGAACCCGTCCCAAGCCGGAGCACACCAAGACCTCGTGAGGGAGGTTCCGAGGGCAACCGTGGGTGCGAACAGCGAGACCCCGACAAGTCCCGCGGGAACGGCCGCGAGAGCCACCCCCATCAGGTCACGCGTCATGGCAGCAGCATCCGTCCCGAACGAGCCGCCCGGCAGAGTACGCGAACTCTGTTGAACTACTCAGATCATCGCCGGTCGTGCACGCCGGCCGATCAAGAACAGGGGCCGCGCCCGAACCTGTTCGCGGACGACCCACGACGAGCAGGACACGACGGTTGCGAAGCCGGTGATGACCTTGGAACATCTCCTTACCGACGTGTGCGACGTTCCGGGAGTGCCCTGTGGTCATCGAGGATCTGTTCGAGCCGGAACTCGCCCTCTGGGAGGCGTTTCCCGCAGCGCGTCCCGTCAATCTTGCCGGCGCCCCCGTTCGGGCCGCGGTCATCGTCAGGATGCTGCTCGGCGCCCGGGAGCCCCTTGCGGGGCAGACGCCTGGCATGCACCTGTCCGGAGCCCGGATCACCGGCCGGTTGGACCTGTCGTACGCCGACGCACCACACCCTCTGATCTTGACCGACTGCGACTTCGAGGAAGCGCCGGTCTTCACCGGAGCCCGCACCGGCCTGGTCGACCTCGCGGCTTCCCGGTTACCCGGGCTGCGGGCCGCGGATGCCGTGATCGGCGGGGGCCTGCGCCTGGAAGGCTGCGTGATGGACGGCCCGGTTCAGCTCGGTGGAGCCCACGTGTCCGGGACGATGAATCTCAGCGGCACGGAGATCCACGCGGCTCTGGCCGTACATGCCGACGGCCTGACCGTCGACCGTGATCTGCTGTGCGCGAACGCCGTCATCGACGGTGAGATGCGCGTCGCGGGAGCCAGGATCGGCGGGACGATGAGCCTCGATGGCACGCGGGCCGGGCGGCCAGGCGGCCTCAGCCTCACCGCCGAGGGGATCGTCATCGACGGCGGGTTGTCGTGCGGTCACGGCTTCCGCTCCTACGGCGAGCTCAGCGTGCAGGACGCCCGGGTGGGACGCCGGTGCGCGTTCACCGGAGCCCGGCTGTCCAACCCCGGCGGCATCGCCCTGAACGCGGAACGGCTCACCGTCGAGGGCCGGCTGCTCATCAATGAGGGCTTCGCCGCCGAGGGCGAAGTACTGTTGCGCGGCGCCCACGTGGCCGGTTCGCTGTCTTTCGCTCAGGCGAGTCTCGTCAATCCGGGAGGACGCGCGCTGAACGCGCCGCTGATGGAGATCGGCAGCGGACTGCGAGCCACACCGGGCTTCGTGGCGGCCGGGGAGGTCTTCCTGGACTCGACGCAGGTCCGCGGATCGCTCAACGTCGACGGCGGGAAGCTGTCCAACCCGGGTGCGACGGCGCTCTCACTGCGGCGGCTGGGGGTCACCGGCAGGCTCAGCTGCAGCGAAGGCTTCAGCGCCGATGGGGAGATCGTGCTCATCGACGCCAAGATCGAGGGCAGCCTGGAGTTTCACGGTGCCGCTCTCAGCAATCCCGGGGGACGGTGTCTGGCCCTGTGGGAGGTGGTCACGGGCGGCGGCATCGACTGCTGCGAAGGCTTCGCGGCCGAGGGAACCCTCTCGATCAGGAATACCCGGATCGCCGCCACACTGTGCTTCGAGGAGACCACCATCGACGGTGACCTTCACCTCCGAGGCGTCGAAGCGGCCGCGCTGAAGATCGGGCCAGAGACCGTACTGCTCCGCGCCGTCGACCTTCGCCACACCCGAGTCGGCGTACTCGATGACGTGCCCGGCCGGTGGCCTGCGCACCTGCTGCTGAACGGCTTCACCTACGACGGCCTGGAGCTTCCCCTGCCTGTCCAGGAGCGACTTGACTGGCTGGCCAAGGAGGCCTACCAGCCCCAACCGTATGAGCAGTTGGCCACCGTCTACCGCAGGCATGGTCACGATGAGGCCGCGCGGGACGTGCTGCTGGCCAAACAGCGCCGCCGCCGCACGGGGCAACGGCTCGGCGCGCGGCTGTGGGGCCATCTGCAGGACTGGACCGTCGGGTACGGCTACCGCCCCTTCCGTGCCACGCTCTGGCTCGCGGCCCTTCTCCTCATAGGCACGGTCGCTTTCACCGTCGACCAGCCACCGGCCTTCAAGCCAGGCGAGGCGCCCCCCTTCAACGCCTTCCTCTACACCCTGGACCTGCTCCTCCCGATCATCAGCTTCGGGCAGGAGACCGCCTTCGGCCCGCGCGGCTTGTCCCAGTGGCTCGCCGCCGCGATGATCACTGCGGGGTGGATCCTCGCGACGACCATCGTGGCAGGCCTCACTCGCGCACTCTCCCGCCAATGACCAGGCCAGAACCGTTCGCCCGGACGCCCTCAGCGGCCCAGATGACGGCGCCGGCCCTGGATCTGGTTCTGGGCGGAGGCGCTCGGCTGGGGCGTTTCCAGCGAGGGCCCCGGTGTGACCAACGTTGAACCCGTGGGCTTCGTCTGGCCCGACCCCGTGGCCGTTTGCATCGATGTCGTCACCGTCCCGGACCCCGAAACGGTGAAATACCGCGTACACATCGATCTCGCCACCACCTCTGCGGCCCACCAGGCGGAGTTGGTCGCGCGCCTGAAGGAGCTCGGCGCGACGCCCGCCGATGTGGGCCAGGGCGACGTCCCGTGGACGGTTCTGGCCAACCCGGAGGGCAACGTGTTCTGCGTCCTGGAGCCTCGGGAGACCTACCGCGACACCGGGCCGATCGCCGCGGTGGTCGTCGACTGCGCCGATCCGCGGGCCATGGCCCGGTTCTGGGGCGAGGCGATCGACTGGACCGTGCACGAGGTGTCCGACGACCACGCGAGGCTGCGCTCCGCCAAGGGCGTCGGGCCGTATCTGGAGTTCCTCCGAACGCCCGATCCGAAGACCGTGTGGAACCGCGTCCATCTCGACGTGCTGCCGTACCGCGGTGACGATCAAGCGGCGGAGGTGGCCCGGCTGCGGGCCCTCGGCGCGACGCCCGCCGATGTCGGCCAGGGCGACGTCTCGTGGATCGTCCTCGCCGACCCGGAGGGCAACGAGTTCTGCGTCCTCGGCCGGGCCTGAAGTCTCAGTTTGGGTGATCGGACGTGATCCCGTATCGGTCGGCGCGTCGCACCTGGCAGGTGAGGCAAGCCTCCTGCCTTGCTGCAGGAGATCGGTCGCGCGGGGTGGGCCGTTTCACGACCAGGTGACCGGCAGCGAACGCACGCCGAAGATGAGCATCTCATCGCGTACCGGGACCTGCTCGGCCGGCACCGCCAGGCGCAGCCCCGGCAGGCGGAAGATCAGCTCGCCCAGCCCGATCCGCAGCTCGATCCGGGCCAGTTGCTGCCCCAGGCACTGGTGAACCCCATGCCCGAAGGCCAGGTGCGGAGTCCGCGGACGGCGCACGTCGAGCGCGTCGGGGTCGTCCCAGTGCCGCGGGTCCCGGTTGACCTCCGGCGTGGCGATCACGACGGTGCCGCCGGCGGGGAGGTCCACGCCGCCCAGCGTCAACGGCTCGGTGGCGACCCGGCTGACCCCGAGCTGGAGGATCGACAGGAACCGCAGCAGTTCCTCCACCGCGTTGTCGATCAGGCCCGGATCGGCGCGCAGCGCCGCGAGCTGGTCCGGGTGCTCCAGCAGCGCGAACGTGCCCAGGCCCAGCATGTTCGCCGTGGTCTCATGGCCCGCGGTGAGCAGCAGGAGGGCGACATCGACCAGTTGCGCGTCCGTCAGGGGCGGGTCGGTGTCGTGGATGAGGCCGGACAGCAGGTCGTCGGCGGGGTTCGAGCGCTTCGCGGCCACCAGCCGCCGCATGAACGCGTGCAGCTCGGCCCGTGCCATGGCCTGCTCCCGCGGGGTAGAGCTCGCGTTCAGCCCGACGGCCGTACACTCCTGGAACTCCGCGCGGTCGGCGTAGTCCACGCCCAGCAACTCGCAGATGACCAGCGACGGCAGCGGCTGCGCGAACGCCGGCACCAGATCGGCCTCCGTGCCCGCCGCCTGCATCGCCTCGATGTGCTCGACCGCGATCTCCGTCACCCGCGACTCCAGCTCCCGCATCCGCCGCACCGTGAACTGACCCGTCAGCGACCGCCGCAGCCGGGTGTGCTCCGGCGGGTCCATGAAGACGAAGATCCCGTCCGTCCGTTCCGCCGCTTCCGCTTCGGCCGCCTTGTGCGGTTGCGGCGACGTCGCGTCCCGGTGGCGCATCTTGTCGGCGCTGAAGCGTGCGTCCGACAGCACCGTACGGGCCTCCTCGAACCCCGTCACCAGCCACGCCCGAGCGCCATTGAGCAGATCCAGCGGCCGGACCGCGCCCTGTCCCCGCAGGCCCGGCGGCGGATCGAACGGGTTGCGTCCCCGCTCCACCATCTCCGCGGGCAGGATCCGCCGCATCCCCGCGGTGCTCACGCTCGCGGACTTCTCGGTCACGCTGCTGTCGGTCATCGTGCACGTCCTGTTTCTCGGGGGCGAAGGTACGCATCCGTATCTAATAGTGCGCCACCGTAGATCACCGCGATAAGATACGCAAGCGCACCTTAAACGCGAGCGGGCCTTGATCGCTCCTGGACGGCGAGTTGCGCGGCGGCGATTCCGACTTCGGCGAGCAGTCCGGGAGCGGCGGACTGGTCCGTGGCCACCATGAGAGTGCCGCCGCGGCTGATGGCCGGGCGGTCGTGCCAGGTGGTGCCGGGCAGGTCGATGGCTCCGGTGCAGTGCGTACGAATGGCGCTGCGATACCACTGCACCGCGGTGCGCCACCCGGGCCAGGCCTGGTCGAGCAGATGCCGCACACGGCGTTCGACGTCGGCTTTTCGCTCGCCCGGGGCGCATGCCGCCGAAATCTGGATGAGTTCGTGCCCGGGCGGGGCCAGAGTGGGGTCGGCGAGGCTGTAGCGGGCGGCGTAGATCCGGTCGTCGAGGTCGAGCACCCGGAACCAGCCGGGGCCGCCATCGGCCCGCAGGCCCAGGTCGACGGTCGCCGTGCGGGCACTGGGCCAGGTGAGTGAGCCGTCGCCGGTCAACTGACGGGCTGTGGCCAGGCTGGTGGCCAGGATCGTCGGGCCGTCGGGCAGGGCGGGTATCCGGGTCTGGGTGCGTATCCGCGCGCCGAGGCCGGTGGCTCGCTCGGCGAGCAGATCGACCAGGGTGGACCACCCGCCGACCACGTACCGGACGCCACCGGCGAGCGCGCGGCGAAGACGCTGGTGGGCGAACGCGGCCGACAGCCGTCCGGGGTCGTGGTCGAAGGTGAAGATGAAGACGACTGCGATGATCGCCTCGGCCGTCTTGGCGTCGACGTGCCGCAGGAGCCATGCGCGCAACGATTCGTCGGTCGGCGCTTCGGCGGGCAGCGCGGCGATGGCCCGGCCGAGTTCGTCCGGCCACGGGCCGAGCCGGCCCCCGGTACGGACGAGGGCGGCGAGGCGCGGCGCCTCCACGACGGGCGGGGTGAGGCCGCGGCGCTCCAGCCACGCCCACCATGCGCCGTCCACGTAGATCGCGTGGGTCCCGAGGTTGGCCCGGAAGGGGGCCGCCGGCGTACGTGCTCGCCCGCCTGGCCGGGAATGTGCCTCGGAGACGGTCACCCGCCGGCCGCGTTCGGCCGCCTCGATGGCGGCGGTGAGCCCGGTCAGGCCGGCGCCGACGATGTGCAGGTCTGGTGTCACAAGACTGGCCTCTCTGTGCGGTGTCCTCCTGACGGGAAGGTGGCGGGGAACCCGTGAAAGGTTCCTGCTAATCTTCCCGGCGTGGATCCCGAGATCGTCGCCGCTGCTCAGCAGGGTGACGCGCTCGCGTTGGACCGGCTGTTGGACGAGCTGGCGCCGTACGTTCGCCGACTGTGCGCACGCATCGCCCCGGCGGCGGCCGACGACGCGACACAGGAGGCTCTGCTGGCGATCTTCCAGGGCCTGCCGTCGCTGCGCGCCCCTGAGGCGATCATCACCTGGGCACGGTCGGTCACCGTCCGGACGGCGGTCCGGCTCGCCCACCGGCATGACGGCGAGGTCGCCGCGGAGGAAACGCTCCTGGACCGCCACGCCTCGTCCCCGGAAGGGCTGGTGGACATCGACGATGCGCTGGCGCGCCTGCCGGTCTCGCAGCGCGTCGTGCTGGTCTTGCGGACCCGGGAGGGCCTCAGCGAACAGGAGATCGCCACCACGCTGGGCATCCCGGCGGGAACCGTGAAATCCCGGCTGCATCGAGCCAGGGCCACGTTCCGGAAGGTGCGGGAATCGTGAACGACCCCGTGGCACGCCCCGGCATCGACCCGATCGACCGCCTGGCCATCCTGGCGGCGGCCCTGCCCGGCGCCGTCGTCGGGCAGCGCCGCATCGCCGCACCCTTCGAGGCGGTGTGGCAGGTCATCGCGGACCTGGAGAACGCCACCCCCCGCTACGAACCCGGTGTGGCCCAGGTGCGCGTCATCGAGCGGCGCGGCGAGTTCGTGCGCTTGTCGGTGCACGACACCGCCGGCCGCGAGCACGCGATGGACGCCAGGCTCCGGCCGGGCTGGTGCGTCATGCAATCCGACACCATCGTCATCGCCTTCGCCGCCCGCCGCGTGGGCGACGAGACCCTGGTGGCACATCTCGAACACCAGCGCACGCGGACCCCGGCGCCCGGCCCGCACGAATCGCAGGCCGATCGCGCCGCCCTCGCGAAAATCGACCGCGAACTCCACACCATCGAAAAGCTCGCCACCCACGATGAGCACTGAGTTCCAGGGCACGACGACGGTCGGCAGGAGCCGGCCTGGCAGGTTGCGGAGGTAGGTCCGCTGAGGCCGGGCATGGCGGGCATCCGCTTCCGGCGTCGGCGGCTTCGTGACCAAGGCCGCAGCACGTCTCTTACTCGCTGTACTCCGGACACTACGGACGCGCGTCCTCTCTCGTGCGAATCATTCGTCTCTGGAGTCACTTATGCGCTTACGTCCCCGTACCATCGGCGCTGTCGCCGCCGTCGTGGCCGTCCTGCCGATCACCGTTGCCGCGCCGGCCGAAGCCGCGGCGCCGTCGGGCGTGCCGAAGGGGGCGGTCTCGGCACGCCTGGTGAAGATCGTGGACGGCGACACGATCGACGTGATGCGCGGCGGCAGGAAAATCCGCGTCCGGCTGCTCGAGGTCGACACCCCCGAGCGCGGCCAGTGCTGGTTCACGACCGCGACCGCCCGTACGGCGGCGCTTCTGCCCGTCGGAAAGGTCGTCTACCTGCTTCCCGACAAGGACCCCAAAGACCCGTACGGGCGCTGGCTCTTCTACGTGTTCAACGCCAAAGGCGTGCACGTCAACCGCAACCTCGTCCGGTACGGCTACGGCAAGGCCGTCCTGTACAAGCCCAACGACCGCTACATCAAGACCATGCGCGCCGAGCAGGCCAAGGCCAAAGCCGACAGGTTGCGCATCTGGTCCGGCAAGTGCGACGGAGGCGGCAGCACACCGAACCCGACCCCGACTCCGACCTCCAGCTCGACGCCGAACAACCCGCCGTCCGGGAACGATCCACGCTACAAGACCTGCGCCGAGGCCAACGCCGCCGGATACGGCCCCTACCGACGCGACGTGGACCCTGAGTACGCGTGGTATCAAGACCGTGACGGCGACGGGATCGTCTGCGAGCGATGACGACCCGGTGCCGGTGCCGGCGGCACCCTGACGTTCTGGCCACGATGGCGACCGCGGTGCGCTATCGGATGTTGTAGCCCTGGGAGTTCCAGAACGAGGTCGGGTTCGGGTTCTCCAGCCTTGGGTCGTTGACGCTCTTGGCCGCGAGCGTCTTCTTGCCGAGGCGCATCTCGACGTGGGTGTGGGCGTTCGAGCTGGACGACACCCCGCGCCACGATTCGACGCCGATGACCTGGCCGCGGCTGACCTGCCGGCCCGGGCGCAAGGAGGGCGACGGAGCGGTGTGCAGATAGATCACCGTCTTGTCCAGCGCGGCGTTGTAGATGGCGATCGTGGAAAGCCCGCGACCGCCGGTCGCGCCGGGCCGGACGTTGGTCACGATGCCGCTCACCAGAGCGTGCACCTCCGCGCGCAGGCCGCGGGCGAAGTCGATGCCCTCGTGCCGGCCGGAGATGCGCTTGTAGCCGTCGAAGCCGACGACGAGCCGGCCTCTGGCCTGATACAGCGCGTACGACATGTCCGCGCGCGATGTCGGCGCCGACGGGTTGAACGCGTGTGAGGCGTTCTGGTTCTTGAGCGTGGAGTTGAGGTTGCCCTTGGCGCCCGGCGGGAAGTCCTGGTAGTCGCCGCCGTGGTTGCTGTTGTAGTAGACGCGGACGGTGACGTTGGTGCGGTTCCAGGCGGAGGCGGCGGCGTTCTTGACGCATTGGCCTTTGCCGTTGCCGGGTCCCTTGAAGTCGTAACAGGACGGCTGCCGGGTGCCGTAGTCGGCGACGGATCCGGTGAAGTCCGAGACGGATCCTTGGTTGCCGCTGTTGAAGTAGTAGCAGAATTCGCCGCTGTCGCACACGCCGTCGCGGCCGGCGGCCGCGACGGGCGGTGCGGCGAGGATCGTCCCGCCGAGCGCCATCGTGGCGGTCGCGGTGGTGAGGGTCCTGCCGAACGTTCGCATGGTTTCTCCTTGTGCTTGCCGGGCCTGGGGTCGGACGACGGGGGTCAGCGGCGCTGGTACTCCTCCCAGGTGCGGATGGTGACCTTCGGGCCGTCGTCAGGACCGCGGTCGGCGAGCCCGTTCAGACCGAGGTAGTAGTCACCGATCTGGTGCTGAGCCGGGCGCGACAGGTCGGTGTCGCTGATGGCGGCGGCGTGGATGTGCCACCGCCACTTGCCTTGATCGGGGCTGCGCACCCATGCCGCGAAGCCGACCTGACGCAGCGTGCGGACGGTCGCGGTGCGGGTGGCGGCGCTCATCTGCTTCACCGAGATGTCCACGACGCCGCCGCCGTCGTGGGTGCCCTTGGACGTGGGGTCGCCGCCGGGGTTGTACGACCCCTGCTCGAGCACGAGTTCCCGGCCGAGCAGCCGCTCGGCCTCGGCCAGCATGCCGCGCGTACGGGTGTTGAGCACGAAACCGCCGTCCGGCACCCGCCTGCCCGGGCCGATCCTGTGGGTGAGGGTGAAGCGGCCGGCTCCGAGCCTGGCCAGCGACGCCTCGCCCGGCAGGCCGCCGGCGGCGAGACCGGTGTAGCCGAGCGACTCCTGGAACTTCGCGTAGGCGGCGACCGTCGTGGTGCCGAAGTACCCGTCCACCCACTTCGCGTCGAGCAGGCGCCGGTCGCGCAGCGCCTGCTCGACGAGGAGCACGCCGGCCTGCGCGCCCGGGGTCAGCGTGTCATCGGGCCGCCGCGGGTCGATCTGGGCCGCCTTGACCGTGGCTTCCATGTTCACGCTGGGAAGCGCCGCGACCTCGGCCGAGGCCGCGGCCGAGCCGGGCGCGATGACCGTCATCGCGGCCACGGTCGCGACGGTCACCGCAAGAGTGGCGCGTTCAGCCACGAGCATGATCCTCCAGCGTCGATGCGTCGCCCTCTGTCAGCGATCACTCGCGCTAAGTAATCACGCCGGATGGCGGTCGCATCACTGGCGGCAGGGTGACAGCCACCTGTCCGCCGGCTTCTGGAGGTTGCGTGCGGGTCAGTCGCCGCGCTGGGGACGGGAGCGGCCGGCGGGCCGGTCGCGCATCATCGCGACCCCGGCGGCGAGCAGCCAGATCGTGATCGCGGCGCTGGACAGCGACACCAAGGCTCCCGCGTCGACGCCGGCGAGTTCGACCGCCGGCGCCGCGAGCGGCACGAGCACCAGTGCGCCGGTGATGCGCGCCCATCGGGGAAGTCCCGGCCGGGCGATCGTCGCGCCCAGCCAGACGGCGGCGAAGATGCTGACCCCGAGCGTCTCGCCGATGGCGCCGGCGAAGTCGTTGAGGGTGCCGAACTGGATGGCGAGCGCCTCGCGCGCGGTTGCGGAGGTGGTCTCCTGCCACTGCTCGGCGAGCGGGAACGCGGCGGACAGCCATCGCGTGATGCCGATGGTTCGGGCGAGGGCGGACACCGCGGCGGCGCCGATCGCGATCCCGAGTGCGAGCGAGACAGTGGCGGGCCCCTCACGGCGCCATGCCGAGATGCCCACCGCAACGGGGAAGAACGCGACGCTGTAGGCCAGGTAGGCGAGGTAGCCCAGCCTGGTGGCGAATTCGTGGTCGAGGAGCCGGGGTAACGCGACGTCCGCCGGATCCCCGAGCGACCCGGGCCAGCCGATGGCCACGCCGAGGACGAGCAGCGGAACGAAGATGAGCAGGCTCACGATGATCGTGATCAGGCCTTGCGTACGTCGGGGCGACGGAACCGTGAGGGGCGGGGCGGCGAGCATCGTGGGCATCTCCTGTGTCCATGGGTCGTGCGGGGCGGCGGCCGGCAGGCGGGACGGAACCGAGGCCAGCCAATCGCCATTGGAAATCCAAACACTGTACGGAGAACGGTAATCAAACACTGTTTGGAAGGTCAAGGCCGTTCGGGTAATCAAGGTTGTTGGGATAGCCTGGACGATGTGTGCGCGTCCACGGAGTCCCGACGGGACCGGCAGCGACGGGAACTCGTCGCCGAGATCATCGCCGTCGCCTGCCGCCAGCTCGACGAAGGCGGCCCGGGCAACGTGTCGTGGCGGGGTGTCGCCCGCGAGGTGGGCATGAACCCGGCCTCGCTCTACACGTACTTCGCCAGCCTCGACGACCTGTTCACCGCGCTGATCACGGAGAGCTTCCGTGATCTCGCGGGCGCCGTGGGCCAGGCTTTCGACGACGGCGAGGGCGCCGAGCCCGTCGACCGGCTCCTCGCCTGCGTCCGGGCATACCGGGCCTGGGCCGTCGCCTACCCCCGCCGATTCAACCTGATCTGGACCGACCAGTTGCCCGGCTATTCGGCGCCGCCGGACGGTCCCACCTTCACCGCCGAACAGGCGGTCTACCGGCCGTTCCTGCTCGCGGTCGGGGAGGCGGAGGGGTGCGGCGACCGGCTGGTGCGATTCGCCACTCTGCCCACCGACGACCAGCACCGGCTGCTGGGCCTGTTCGGCACCCTGCACGGCCTGGTCTCCCTCGAGATCAACAGCCACCTCGCGCCGGGGTCGGTCGACGGCGAGGCGCTCATCGTCGACCGGATGACACACGCCCTGAGACATCTTCACCCGCTCCGGGACGGGTCCTCCGTCGCGTCGTCGGAACACTGATCACCACCTGGCGGGGCAGGCGAAGCCGTCGTCGCAGTGTGCGGCGGGTCGCAAGACGGCGTGGAAATATGACAAAGGGTGTCGGGTTTGGGGGCGAGTATGTCTTCACCGGTCGGCGTCGATGACGGACGCCGACTTCACGAACAGACAAGGACCTCCATGCAGGAAACACCAGTGGAGCTCAAAGAGCTGCAGGCCCTTCTTGACGCCTCCCTCTCCGCCTCCACCTCGCACCTCCGCTCGATCATCAACACCGAGCGCACCCTGACCGCTGCGCAGCTCACCCAGGTCCTCACCGGCATGTGCACCCTCGCCCTGTCCACCGTGACGGCGAAGGGCGAGCCACGGATCAGCGGCGTGGACGGGCACTTCCTGCACGGAAAGTGGCACTTCGGCACGGCGCGCGGCGCCGCCAAGGCCCGCCATCTCGCCGTCCGATCCGCCGTCAGCGCCGCGCACATGCGCGGTGAGGACCTGGGCGTGTTCACGCACGGCAGGGCGGAGATCCTCAACCCCCAGGACGGCGAGCCGGCCGCGGACTGGCCGGACCTGCTCGCCTACCTCAAGGGCTTCTACGGTGACGACCACCTCGACTGGGACGACGACGTGGTCTACTACCGGCTGCATCCGCAGTGGATGACCGTCTACTCCCCCGACATCGCGAAGCTCATCTCCGCGTCCCGGTCCTGATCGGTGGCACGGCCCCATCGGGAGGGGCCGATGAGGGGTCGGTTCGTTCGGCATGGGTGGAGGGGCCGCCCATGTTCTGCTGCGTTGCGAGAGGGTGGACGAAGGTTGACTGCATGCGTACGAGACGTCGCCGGCATGGGTCGCGAGACCATTGACGTGGTGGGGGCTCGTACCAACAATCTGCGGGACGTGTCCGTGAGCATCCCCAAGGGGCGGGTCGTCGCCTTCACCGGGGTGAGCGGCAGCGGCAAGACCTCGCTGGCCATCGACACCCTGCACAACGAGGCCCAGCTCCGCTATCTGGAGGGGCTTTCGCCGTTCGTCCGGCAGTACATCACCCAGCGCAATCGGCCGAAGGTGGACCGCATCCTGGGGCTCGGCGCGACGCTCGCGGTCGACCAGCGCCGCCTGAACCGCAACCCCCGCTCCACGGTCGCGACGATCACCGGCATCGACGGGCATCTGGGGCTGCTGTACTCGCGCCTTCCGGGGATCGGCGCGGAGCCGGCGGCGGTCAGCGGGGACGGCTATCTGACGACCGCTCATTTCGACCGCAACACGCCGGAAGGGAGCTGCGCGGACTGCCACGGGGTGGGCGGGCGCTGGCAGGCGCAGGAGGACCTGGTCATCACCCATCCGGAGCTTCCGCTCTTCGCGGGGGCCTCCCCCTGGTACGCGAAGTGGCGGTCGGGGGAGCACGCGTTCGTACCGGCGCTCGCCGAGAAGCGGGGCGTGGACCTCGGGCGGCCGTGGCTGTCGCTGCCCGAGGAGTTCCGCCGCTGCGTGCTGTACGGCACGGGTGAGGAGAAGATCGAGGCGACCGTCGCCATGACGAACAAGAACGAGACGGCCCAGGTGACCTACACCTCGAGCCAGCCGCTGCGGGGCGCGCTCGCCGAGGTGGAGCGGGTGTTCGTGAACGCCCAGACCTCCAGCGCCAAGCAGCGCTACCTGCCGTACATGCGCAAGCAGCCCTGCGGCACCTGCGGCGGCAGCGGATTCGACCAGGTGGCCCGTTCCGTGCGGCTCGGCGGGCTGACCTACCCGGACCTGCTCGAGGTGGAGGTGCGGGAGGTGCGCAACTGGGCGAGGCGTGTGGGGGACGACCTGGACGCCCGGGAGCGCGAGGTGGGTGAGCCGCTGCTGCAGGACCTGGGCCGCAGGCTCGGCATTCTCGACCGGCTGGGCCTGGCCCATCTCCAGTTGTCCCGGAGCGCGGCGACGCTGTCCGGCGGTGAGTTGCAGCGGACCCGGCTCGCCGCTCAGCTCGGCACCGAGCTGAGCGGGATCATCTTCGTCCTGGACGAACCCGGGACCGGGCTGCACCCGGCGGACAAGGCGCAACTGCTCGACATCGCCCTGGAGCTGCGCGCGGCCGGCAATACGGTGCTCCTCGTCGAGCACGACCCCGAGCTGATCGCCCGGGCCGACTGGGTGATCGACATGGGGCCCGGCGCGGGCCGCCTCGGCGGTGAGGTCCTCGTGTCGGGGCCTCCCGCCGACGCGGCCGCCCACCCGGCGTCGCTGACCGGCCGCTATCTGGCCGGTGCGGGGCCCCGGCTGCGCCGGGCCCGCCGTCCGGCCGGGGACGACACGGGCTGGGTGGAATTGCACGGCCTGCGTGCGCACAACGTGGCCGCGGACCTGGTACGTTTCCCCGCCGGTCGGCTCACCTGCCTGACGGGGGTGAGCGGCAGCGGCAAGAGCAGCCTGCTCGGGGCGCTGGCGGCGAGCGTGGAGGCCGCCCTGAACGGCACGGCGACCGACACGGTCCGGCGGGTGACCGGGCTCGAGGGGTTCGACTGGGTCGCCGTCGTCGACCAGGAACCGCTCGGGCGGACGCCGCGATCCAACCCGGCCACGTACAGCAAGGCATTCGATATCGTCCGCAAGCTGTTCGCCGAGACCGGCGCGGCGCGCGGGCTCGGGGTCAATGCCTCCTGGTTCAGCTTCAACACCGCGGGCGGCGGCCGCTGCGAAACCTGCACCGGCTACGGCCGCAAGCTCGTGGACATGCACTTTCTGCCGGATGTGTGGGTGGTCTGCGACGCCTGCGAGGGCCGGCGTTACCGGCCGGAGGCCTTGGAGGTCAGGTATCAGGGGTTGGCCATCGATCAGGTGCTGGGGCTGACCGTCGCCGAGGCCGTGGAGCGGTTCTCCGGACCCCGGCAACTCGCGGAGACCCTGGGAGCCTTGAACCAGGTCGGGCTGGGCTATCTCCAGCTCGGCCAGAGCGCCACCGAGTTGTCCGGCGGTGAGGCGCAGCGGCTGAAGCTGGCGTCCGCGATCCAGCGTGGTGCCGCGGGCCGCAAGGCCGGCCTCGTCGTCCTCGACGAGCCGGTCTCGGGCCTGCATCCGTCCGACGTCCAGCGGGTGGTGGACGCGCTCGATGTACTGCTCGACTCGGGCAACACCGTCGTCGTGGCCGAACATGACATCCCCGTCGCCGCGTCCGCGGACTGGGTGATCGACCTGGGGCCCGGAGCCGGCCCGGACGGGGGCGCGGTGGTCGCGGAGGGCACCCCGGAGGCCGTCGCGACGGCGGACACCCCCACCGCCGAGTTCTTCCGGCGGTACGCGGCGGGCCTGCCGCTCCTGGAGGTGCGGGAAGGGTCGGCCGTCTCGTCTTGAAGGGCGGTCAGGCGAAGTAGTGGCCCTCCTTGAGGTCGGCGATCAGTCCCGGACGGGTTGGCTGCCAGCCGAGCAGGCCGCGCGTGACCTGGGCCGAGGCGGGGCCGTCGAATCCCCCGAAGTGGCCGAGCCGGCCGACGTACTCTCCGGCCTGGTCGGGGGTGACGGAGATGGCGGGAACGTCGAGGTGGGCGGCGAAGACCTCGGCGACCTCGCGGATCGGCACGCCCTCGTCGCCGACCGCGTGCAGGACGGACCCGGCCGGCGCGGACTCCAGCGCGAGGCGGAACAGGCGGGCGGCGTCGTCGCGGTGGACCGCCGGCCAGCGGTTGCCGCCGTCGCCGACGTACGCGGCGGCGCCTTTGTCGCGGGCGAAGCCGATCGCGGTCGCGGTGAATCCGTTGTCGCCGTCGCCGTGCGTGGCCGGTGGGAGCCGCACGATCGAGGAGCGGATCCCGTGACCGGCGAGCGCGAGCGCGCGGTGGGCGTTGGCGATCCGCGCGTTGACCCCGCCGATCGGGGCCGGGTGCTCTCCGGTGCCGGCGGACAGCCCGTCGCGTTCGGTGGCGACGGCTCCGGGCGGGAGGCCGAGCACGCCGAGTATGCCCGAGGCGATGACGAGCGGCTTGCCGGTGCCGGCGAGGGCCTCGCCGAAGGTCTCGATCGCGGCCCGATCGGCGGCGCTGGCTCCGGCGTAGTCGCCGGCGAAGGCGATGTCGTGCTTGAACGCCAGGTGGATGACGCCGTCGGAGGAGGTGGCGGCGTCGCGCAGGGTGTCGAGGTCGTCGAGCGAGCCCGGGCGGGCCTCGGCTCCCGCCTCCCGCAGGGCTCGGGCCGCGGCGTCGGAGCGGGCGAGCCCGGTGACCGTGTGGCCGGCGGCGGTCAGCTCGGGGACGAGGCCGCGGCCGATCCAGCCGGACGCTCCGGTGACGAAAACGCGCATAGGTGACCCCCAGGATGGAGATGGGCGCCTGCCGGGCGGATCCGCGGCGGGCGGGCAGTGATGTATTCTTTGTACAGTCGTACGGTAAATGTCAAGCCGAGACGGACACCTGGAGGCAGTGATGGCGGGGCGCCCCGTCGACCATCAGCGGCGGGCCGAGTTGCTCGACGCGGTGGTCGACTACACGGTCGAGCACGGGTTCTCCGACCTGTCGTGGCGGCCCGTCGCCGCCGCCCTCGGGGTTTCGACCATGACGCTGGTGCATCACTTCGGCACCAAGGAGCAGATGCTCGTGGCCATCCTGGGGCGCCTGCGGGAGCGCATGTTCGCGGCCACCGGCGACATGGTCGGCGAGCGGCCCGACCTGGCGGCGGCGGCGCGTGCGGCCTGGACGCGAACCTCGGCCCCGGAGCGGGCGGCGGAGTTCAGGCTGTTCTTCGCGGTCTATGGACGCGCCCTCCAGGCGCCGGAGCAGTTCGCGGAGTTCCTCGAGCGGGTCGTGGCCGACTGGATGAACGCCCTACGCGACGCGCAGGGGCCAGAAACCGACCCGGCGACGGCGACGCGTACGGCCACGCTGGTGATCGCGACGATCCGCGGGCTGCTGCTCGACCTGCTCGCCACCGGCGACCGAGACCGGGTCCAGGACGCGGCCGAGAGCTTCCTCGCCACCCTCGAACACCGGACGCCGCCGCCAGGAGCGCACGATCGGGCCGGGCCGCCGGCCGCGCGACGGTGACACATCTGCCGGCCTCGGCTCGCGGGCCCGCGCGAGCCCTCCCCTGGTTGGTATTTCTATACCGGTACGCGCTAGAGTTCCGGTATAGAAATACCAACACTACAGGCACGTGAGGTAATCGTGATCGAGCTGAAGACGCCTGCGGAGATCCAGCGCATGCACGTGGCCGGGCGTTTCGTCGCCGAGGTGCTCTCCGAGGTCGGCCGGCTCGCCGACGTCGGCGTCAACCTCCTGGACTTGGAGCGCCACGTGCGCGGCATGATCGAACAACGCGGGGCGGAGTCGTGCTACTGGGACTACTCGCCGTCCTTCGGCAGGGGCCCGTTCCGCAACGTCATCTGCCTGTCGGTCAACGACGCCGTCCTGCACGGCCTGCCGCACGACTACACGCTGCGCGACGGTGACGTGCTCAGCGCGGACCTGGCGGTCGGCATCGACGGCTGGGTGGCCGACTCGGCGCGCACGGTCGTCGTCGGCACCGCCGCCGAGGAGGACCTGCGGATCATCCGCGCCACCGAGGAGGCCTTGGAGGCGGCGATCGAGGTGGCGCGTCCGGGCAACCGCCTGGGTGACATCTCCGCGGCGATCTGGGCGGTGGCCCGCGACTACGGCTATCCGGTCAACGACGAGTTCGGCGGCCACGGCATCGGCCGCACCATGCACGAGGCGCCCCACGTTTCCAACAGGGGCCGGGCAGGGCGCGGCCTGACGCTCCGGCCGGGCCTGACCCTCGCGCTCGAACCCTGGTTCGCCCGTACGACCGACCGGATCATCTACGACGCCGACGGCTGGACCATCCGGTCGGCGGACGGCTCGTGCACGGCTCACTCCGAACACACGGTGGCCATCACCGAGGACGCCCCCTTGGTGCTCACCCGGCGCGAACCGGAGAACCCGGCGACGCGGCCCGATGCCGCCCGGCCGGCCATCCGCAAAGGACACCTGAGCCGCCCCGGCCGGCCGATGCCGGCCCGATCGAACGGCGCCGACGACCACTAGCGCGCCCAGTCGGCCACCCAGCCGTCGATGCCGTCCGGTCAGGTCGGCCAGGGCGAGCCGACGATACGCTCGACCGTCGTCGTGCACGTCGGTCAGGACGCCGAGGTGCAGGGTCGCGATCTCCGGGGCCATCCGGGCGGGGATGCCCGGCCTCGAAGCGCTGCTCGACGTCGGAGAAGGGACGCAGGAGGCCGCTGTCGTGGAACAGGGCCGCCACGTAGAGCAACTCCGGGTCCGGGTTCACTCGAGCTTGCGGGCGTGAACCAGGCCGAAGAAGAAGACCCGCCGGGAGTGGTGGTAGATGAAGGGGCTGGTCGTCTCCTGGATGTGCCGGGTCGTTTCGGCGACCGCCGCCGTCTCAGGAGTCTCCAGCCCTGTGATGATCTCTGACTTTCCGGGAGTGTGCCGGCTGTGGAGCGTGTCCGATGGTCATGCTTCCCACCGACCGGGCCGCGGTGCCGCCTTCGTCCGGCCACGAATTCCTCATGTTCGTACAGGCGGCCGCTCCTGGGGCCGACCGTGCCGTGAAAACCCTTTGCGTATGCGTCCGCGTGCTTCCCAGAATCGGATCTTGTGTTCTCCCGTCCTTCCTTCATCAGTGACGAGGCGATCGCGCATGCCGTCGCCGCGCACTGGCTGCCCGAGATCGCCGAGATCGGCTACCTGCCGTGGGGGTTCGGCGCGTACCACTGGCGTGTGACCGGCCCGAGCACCACGCTGTTCGTGACGTTGGACCGGTTGGAGCCCCGGCACACCGCGACCACCCTGGAGGCCGCCTACGCGGGAGCCGCCGCACTGGCCACCTCGGGGCTGGACGTGGTCTGTGCGCCGTTGCCCGCGCGGTCCGGGCGGTTCACCGTCGACGTCGGGGCCGGTGCGCTCAGCGTGACGCCGTGGCTGGAGGGCCGGAGCCCGACCGAGGCGGAGACCCGCGAGCCCCGGCACGCCCTCGAGGTCGTTCGCGCGCTCGCCGCGCTGCATCGCGCCGCCCCACCCGACGGCCTGCGGGCCTGGACTCCGCGGGTCGGCCCCGAGTTCGCCGATGAGGTGCGAGCTCGCACCGCCCGGCCCTGGACGAGCGGCCCGCTGGCCGAGCAGGCACGGCTCGCCCTTGCCGCACACGACGATGCGATCAACCGCTGGACGGGCCGCTACCTGGACCTGGCGGAAACGGCGTTCTCCCGCCGGGACTCCTGGGTGCCGACACACGGCGAGCCGCACAGCGACAACCAGGTCGTGACCGCCCACGGGCTGAGGCTGGTCGATTGGGAGTCGCTGGCTCTGGCACCACCCGAACGGGACTACGCCGACCTGCTCGCCGCGGCAGGCGACCGCTTGGCCCCCGATCCCGCGATGGTCGAGCTGTTCGCGCTGGACTGGCGGCTGTCCGAGATCGCCGAATACGCGCGCTGGTTCGCCGCTCCGCACACCGGCACCGACGACGACCACACCGCGCTGGCCGGGCTGTACGAGGAATTGACCGATGGCGCGCCGTCGACAACGTGATCGCCGAATTCCTGACCGAGCCTGTTCAACGACCGGCAACGGCAGCGCCCTCAGCCGTCGGCCGGTCGCGGTGAGCCGGCGCCGCCAGGAGAGATCAGGCCGCTCTCGTAGGCGACCACCACGGCCTGGACGCGGTCGCGCAGGCCGAGCTTGGACAGGATGCCCGCGACGTGGGTCTTCACCGTGGCCACGCTGAGGGTCAGCCGGTCGGCGAGTTCGGCGTTGCTCAGGCCGGTGGCGAGCAGGCGCAGCACGTCCAGCTCCCGGGGCGTCAGCTGCTGCAGATCGCGGTGGAGGGTGGGCCTGGCGTCGTCGCGGCGGGCGAAACGCTCGACCAGGCGGCGGGTGATGGTGGGCGCGAGCAGGGCGTCGCCGGAGCGCACCAGGCGTACCGCGGCCACCAGGTGCTCGGGTGAGACGTCCTTGAGCAGGAACCCGCTCGCTCCCGCGGCGAGCGCGGCGTACACGTAGTGGTCGAGGTCGTAGGTGGTCAGGATCAGCACGCGGGTGCCCTCGGCGCCGCCCGCGAGGATCCGCCGGGTGGCTTCGAGGCCGTCCATCCGCGGCATCCGGACGTCCATGAGCACGACGTCGGGCCTGGTGCGGCGGACCGCGGCGACGGCGTCGTCCCCGTCGGCGGCCTCGGCCACCACGTCGATGCCGTTGGCGGTGAGGATCATGCGGAATCCCGTGCGTACCAGTGCCTGGTCGTCGGCGATGACGGCACGCAACCGCTCGGTCATGCGGTCCTCCACGGGACGCGGGCCTTGATCCGGAATCCGCCTCCGGCCGTCCGCCCGGCGTCCAGGGTGCCGCCGTAGACGGCGAGCCGCTCGCGCAGCCCGATCAGCCCCCTGCCGTCGCCGGTCCGCGGACCGGTGCCCGGTGGCCCGCCGGTGTCGCGCACCTCGATCTCCAGCCAGTCGCCGTCGTGGCCGATCGTCACGGACGCGGCGGCCCCGGGCGCGTGCTTGATCGTGTTGGTGAGGGCCTCCTGCACGACGCGGTAGGCGGCGAGGTCGATCCCGGGAGGCAGGGGCCCGGGTGGCGACACCGTGACGCGCACCGGCACTCCGGCGGCGCGGACCCGTTCCACCAGGCCGTCGAGCTGTTCGAGCCCGGGCTGGGGTTCGAACCCGTCGGACGGCCCGTCGAGGCGTTCGCCGCCCGGGCCGGCGAGCAGGCCCATGACGTGGCGCAGCTCGGCCATGGCGGCCCGGCCGCCGGACTCGATCGCGAGCAGAGCCTGCTTCGACTGTTCCGGCTCCACGTCCATCACGCTGCGGGCCGCACCGGCCTGGATCACCATCACATTGACATTGTGGGTCACCACATCGTGGAGCTCGGCGGCGATCCGGGACCGCTCCTCGGTGACGGCCCTGCGCATGGCGTCCGCCTGCGCCCGCTGCAGCTCGGCGAGCCGGTGCCGGCCGGCTCCGAGCTGCCGCCGCCAGTAACGGACGATGCTCCCGAGGACGCCGACGCTCAGCAGGACGACGAACGGCCCCATCCAGCCCGGCAGCGCGGGCGCGATGTTCCCGAACCCGGCACCGGCGAGCCCGGCCGCGAGCACGAGGCCGCCCATCGCCAGGACTCGGTGACGGCTGTGCACGACGGCGCCGTACGCGGCGACGGCGCAGGCCAGCACGGTGATCCAGGTCGCGTCCGTGTGGGTGGCCCGCGCGGCCAGCAGCACCACCCAGAAGGTGATGAGCGGATACCGGCGCCGCGCCGCCAGCGGCAACGTCGTCAGCGCCACGAGGAACGCGGGCGGCCCGTGGGGCGAAGGCCGGGCGAGCGGAGGGCCGAAGAGGGGCTCCGGGCCGGCCGTCGGATCGTTCGCCGACAGGGTCACCGCGATGACCGTCAGGACGATCGCGATCACCACGTCGGCGGCGACCGCTCGGCGCGACGGCCTCGGGGGTCCGGGCGTGTCGCCGCGCCGATCCGAGTAGTCCTCGTTCAGTCGGCTGTACAGGTCGAGCACATGGCGCCACCACGGCCGTCGTTCACCGGTTTCCACCGGCACATTGTCACGCCTGCCCTGTACGTCCCGCATCGGCCGTCGTGACGGGGTTGCCCGCTCTTGGGGAGTAGGTCGCAGGGATGAGCCGGCGGCCCCTCGTTCTCAGGTGGTAGGTGATCTCGGTTCGGCGGCCGAAGCGCGCCGGCATGGGCGGTGCCTAGTTTCGTTCCCGGCACCTCGCCGACGGCTGGGGCGCTGTTCACCACCACTTCTTCAGGAGGGCATGGCGTGACTTCTGTTCTGCGGGCCCAGGCATTGGGCAAGAGGTACGGCCGACACTGGGCGCTGCGCGAGTGCACCATCGACATCCCGGCGGGCCACGTCGTGGGGCTGGTGGGTCCCAACGGAGCCGGCAAGTCCACGCTGCTGAAGCTGGCCTGCGGCCGGCTCGAACCGAGCGCGGGCGGCATCACCGTGCTCGGCGGCCGGCCGGGGAGCACGCCCGCGCAGCTCGCCAAGGTCGGGTTCGTCGCCCAGGAGACCCCCGTCTACGCGGGCCTGACCGTCGCCGAGCACCTGCGGCTGGGAGAGCGGCTCAACCCCCGCTGGGACGACGGCATGGCGCGGGACCGCGTCGCGCGGCTCGGCCTCGTCCCCGCGCAACGGGCCGGGAAGCTGTCGGGCGGCCAGCGCGCCCAGCTCGCCCTCACCTTGGGCCTGGCCAAGCGGCCCGACCTGCTGATCCTGGACGAGCCCGCGGCCGCGCTCGACCCGCTGGCCCGCCACGAGTTCCTGGAGGGGCTGATGGAGGCCGCCGTCGAGCACCGGCTCAGCGTGGTGCTCTCCTCCCACCTGGTCTCCGACCTGGAACGGGTCTGCGACTACCTGATCGTGCTGGTCGGCTCCCGCGTCCAGATCGCCGGGCAGACCGATCGACTTCTGGCCACCCATCACCGGCTCACCGGCCCGCGCCGCGACCCCGACCGGCTGCCCGCCGGCCGGCCGGTGATCTCCGCGCGGCACACCGACCGGCAGAGCACGTACGTCGTCCGTGCCGAAGCCCCGATCCTCGACCCCGCCTGGACGGTCGGCCGGCTCAGCCTGGAGGACCTCGTCCTGGCCTACATGGAGCAGCGCGTCGCCGAGAACCGGCAGGTCACCCAGGAGGTGCGGGGATGATCTGGCTGACCTGGCGGCAGTTTCGCGGCTCGGCCGCGATGACGGCCGCCGTACTCGTCGTCCTCACCGCCGTGCTGGCCCTGACCGGCCCGGATCTGGCCTCCCGCTACGCCGCCGGGATCGCCGGCTGCACCCCGGGCGACACCTGCGGCGACTTCTTCGACCGCTTCTTCGACGAGCACCAGATCCCCTTCCTCGCCCTGACCCTCGTCGTGCTGATCCTGCCGGCGCTGGTCGGGCTCTTCTGGGGAGCGCCGCTGATCACCCGCGAGCTGGAGACGGGCACGCACCTGCTGGTGTGGAACCAGAGCATCACCCGCACCCGCTGGCTGACGGTCAAGCTCGGGCTCACCGGCCTGGCCGCCATGGTCGCCGCCGGCCTGTGCGGCCTCGTGGTGACCTGGTGGTCCGAACCCCTGGACAGGTCGGCCGTCCCGGAAATGGCCCGGATGGCCCCCCTGGTCTTCGGCGCGCGCGGCATCGCCCCGATGGGGTACGCGGCCTTCGCCTTCGTCCTCGGCGTGACCATGGGCGTGCTGGTGCGCCGCACCCTGCCCGCCATGGCCCTCACCCTGGTCGCCTTCACCGCGATCCAGCTCGCCATGCCGCTGCTGGTCCGCCCCCACCTGATGCCCCCGGTCACGGCGGCCTTCGAGCTCGGCCGGACGAACGTGAACGGCATCGTGCCGCAGGGGCGGCAAGGCGGAGCCATGCAGCTCTTCCTGAGCACGTCGGCCGTTCCCGGCCACGCGGGCGCCTGGGTCCTGTCCAGTGACCTGGTCGACCCGTCCGGACGTACCGTCGCCGGCGGCGATGGAGCCTCGGGGCCGTCGTCGACGATCGCGCGGTCCGTCCCGGTCTCCACGACGTCGGGGCCCTGCGCACCTTCGAGGGCGCAGGGCACGGACGCGTGCACCGCGGAGATCAACCGGCTCGGCTACCGGCAGCAGGCGACGTACCAGCCTCTCGAGCGTTTCTGGCCCTTCCAGTGGATCGAGACCGGGATCTACGCCCTGCTCACCCTCGGCCTCACCTGGCTCTGCTTCTGGCGGGTACGGCGAGGCCTGTCATGACCGTCGCCAGGATCGCGGCCGCCACGCTCGCCCTCCTCCTGGCGGCGGCCTGCACGGCACCGGCGCCGCCGCGCGGCGAGGCGGGCACGGCGGCCGGTACGGTCTGCGCGCCGCCCCAGGAAACGCCCGGACCGGAGACGGCCACCACGATCGACGTCATCGAGCAGGCGTACTTCTGCATCCTCGGCAACCACTACGGCGGCGCCACGCTGGACGCCCGCTCGCTGCTGACCGCCGGGTTCGCCGCCCTGACGCAGGAGCTCGACCGCAACGGGCGCGACCTGCCGGAAGCCGGCATGCCGGCGCTGACCGGTGACCGCGACGCCGACTGGGCCGTTTTCGAGGCCGCCTACCGGAAGATCACCGATCAGGTGCCCGGCCTGCGGGACGAGCTGGCCGTGGTCACCCTCGAGGCCGTCGTGGCCGGTCTCGGTGACGGCCACGCCACCTGGACGCACGGCGTCGAGCAGCCGCCCGACTACTACGACGGCGACGGCTACGGCCTGGGGCTTGAGGCGAACGTGCGCGCTTCGCAGGCGGACGGCAACCTCGGGGTCGCCGTACCGCCGCTGTTCGTCACCGCCGTGCCGGGTGGCGCGGCGCGGGCCGCCGGGCTGCGCCCCGGCGACGTCATCGAGTCGATCAACGATTCCGTCCCCTTCATCGATGGGAAGGCCACCCCCGCGATCGCCGCCCTCTACCCCCGGTATCCGGAGGCGCGTCCCGTCCGGCTGCGGCTCGTGCGGCAGAGCACCGGCCGCCGCTGGAGCGTGACGCTCAAGCCCGGCCTGTTCCAGCGGGACCTGGCCTCCTTGCAGGTGGTGCGGTCGAAGCTGCTGGACGACGTCGCCTACGTACGGATTGCCGGATTCGCGCCCGACTCCGCAGACCGGGTCCTGCGGGCGATCTCCCGGCTGCGCGAGGACCGGACGCTGTCCGGCGTCGTGCTGGACCTGCGCGGCAACAGCGGCGGCAGCAGCCCCACGGAGGCGACCCGGCTGCTCAGCGCGTTTGTCCACGGCAAGGTCACCGCCTATCACTGCGCCGCGGACGGCACGTGCGCGACGTCGCGGACCGACGACACCGTCGAGCTGCTCGGCCTGCCGCTGGTGGTGCTCATCGACCGTGGCTGCGCCTCGGCCTGCGAGCACTTCGGCTCCGCGGTCAAGGAGCTGCGTCTCGGCCGGTTGGTCGGCACCAGGACCGCCGGTGCGATCGCCGGGTCGGCGCAGGCGTACCTGCTGAGCGACAACACCACCCTGAGCTTCCCCGACAGGCACCACCTGGGGCCCGGCCGCGAGGTCGTCGACCGGATCGGCGTACCGCCCGACCACTTCGTGTCCCTGACCCCGCAGGACGTGGCCGCCGGGCGTGACCCCGTCCTGGCCAAGGCCCTGACCTTGCTGCCCAAGTGAACGGACCTCTCCATGAGACATCTGTTGGCGGTCGCCGCGGGGCTGGCCGTCCTGGCCGCGTCCGCCTGCTCCGTGCCCGCGCCGCCCCGATCCGACGCCGTGTCCGCCGCGCCGGCCGGGCCTGCCGTCCTGCCGGCCCCGACCGGCGCCCACCCGGTCGGCACCACGGTCCTGTATCTGAAGGACACCTCCCGGCCCGACCCCTGGAACCTCGACGCCGGCGCCAGGGAGCTCAAGGTCACCCTGTGGTATCCGACCGAGCAGCGCGACGGGCGGCGGGCGCCGTACATGACGCCCGAGGAATCGGAGCTCCTCCTGAAAGGCACCGGGATCGCGAGCGCGCCGTACGACACGCTGAGCAAGACCCGGACGAACGCCATCAAAGACGCCGAACCCACAGGACGGAGGCTGCCGCTGGTGGTGCTCTCCCCCGGCTTCACCAAGCCGGTGAGCACGCTCACCTCCCTGGCCGAAGACCTGGCCAGCCGCGGGTACGTCGTGGCCGGGATCGACCACACCTACGAGAGTTACGCCACGACCTTCCCCGACGGGAGGATCGCCGAGTGCCTCGCCTGCGACAGCAACTCCGATCCCGGCTTCGGCGCGGGAGTGGTCACGGGCCGGGCCGCGGACGTCTCGTTCGTGCTCGACCGGTTGCCGGCGACGTGGGACGGTTCCGATCGGATCGACCGCTCCCGCGTCGCGATGGTCGGCCAGTCGATCGGCGGGTCCAGCGCCATGGCCGCCATGCTCGAAGACCCCCGGGTGCGGGCCGGGATCGACATGGACGGCACCGCCTACGCCCGGATCCCCAAGAGCGGGTTCTCCCGGCCGTTCATGTTCCTGGGTTCGGCGCAGCACGTCCCCGGTGGACCCGCCCCCACGTGGGACCGCGACTGGAAGCTGCTGACCGGATGGAAGCGCTGGATCGTGCTGTCGGGCGCGGAGCACCAGTCCTTCACCGACACCCCGCTGCTGTCGGACGCCCTCGGCATCAAGCCCCTTCCCGGTGTCCTGCCCGCGGCGCGCGCCGCCGAGCTCACCCGCACGTACGTGGCGGCCTTCCTCGACCAGCACCTGAAGTCGCAACGACGGTTCCTCCTGGACGAACCGTCCGCGCGCTACCCCGAGGCCGGGTTCCCCGCTCAGTAGCGAGAAGCGCGACATCCGGCGCGTTCGGGTGACTTTGGCATAGCTTTTCACTGTGCCGTGTGATGATCTGCCGGACTGGCTGCCGGCGTGGTGTCTGGACCATCTCGGGGACCAACCCGCCGACGTGCTGTTCCGGCAACAGTCGATGTCGGCGGTGTTCGGTCTCCGGTTGGCCGACGGTACGCACGTGGTGGTCAAGGCCCGCGACGACGACGGCCGGGCGGGGCCATGTGTCGCAGCGCAGGCCCGGCTGGCCGAGAACGGGTTCCCTTGCGCCCGCCCGCTCACGCCGGTCGTCGGTGTCGGCCACCTGGCCGTGCACGCGGAGGAGTTCCGCCCCGGAGGAGAGGTGCTGCGCGGAGACGCGCCGGACATCGCCGTGCGCTACGCCGAGGTCTTCGCCCGGCTGATGAGCGCACTGGCGGATTTCGCCGTCACGCCGCCGCTGCCGAACCCGCGCTGGGTGCGATGGGATCACACGGGCGCCGGACTGTGGCCGTCGATCGAGTCACTCGACGACAAGGACCAGGCTCTCGTACCCGACTACGTCATGGACACAGCCAGCAGGGCACGGCGGCGAATGCTGGCCGCCGACCTGCCCTGCGTGCTGGGCCACGCCGACTTCGAGGCGCACAACCTGCGATGGCACGACCAGCGGGTGTGGACGGTGCACGACTGGGACAGCCTGGCCTGGCAACCGGAAGCCGCCCTGGTGGGAGCCGCGAGCGCGGTGTTCTCCAAGCTGGGACCGGCCACCCTGCCGCCGGTCGAGAGCACCGAGGCGTTCCTGGCCGCCTATCAGGATGCTCGGGCCCGCTCGTTCACCGCCGAAGAGCAGCAGATCGCGTGGGGGGGCCGGCCTGTGGCCGGCCGCCCCCCCCCACCCACGGGGGCCACAACCCCCCCACCACCCCCGGGCGGCGCACGCGCGCTGGGGGCA
>NZ_JBFAIM010000036.1:63213-122361 GCF_040654715.1 Nonomuraea sp. NPDC050643
AACCCCACGCCGCGCCGGGGGGCGTCCTCCCGGGGCGCCCCCCCCCACGACCTCCGATGGGAAGCACTCCACGGCTACACCGCGGTGTCCGGCAAGGCACTCTGGACGCAAGCAGCCGAACGCCTCCGCCGCGCGAACGCCTGACACCCGACCGGCAGCGAACGAACCGACGGACACTCCTGATCAGATCATCCGTTCCGGCCTACGGTGTGCCCGCCGTCACCCGCCGCCTGATGGGCGAGGTCTCCGTGCTCGAAGACGTGCTGTTCCTGCGCGGTGAACAGAGCGCTGAAGAGGCCCGCGTCCGGCCGCTCGACGCCGGAACCGGAGTCGCCACCGAGAACGGGGTCAAGCCCTGTGACTCCGAGGACGCGAGGTCGCGCCGCCCTCACTCGTACGCTCGACCGTCTGCCCACTGGCGGCCGACGGCAAGGGCGGCGATGTACGTGATCCGGGCCCCGCCGTCCGCTGGTTACGATGAGCTGTGGATCGGCTGCAGAGCGTGCCCGTGGCGGACGACGAGGTGGCGGTGCTGGTCGTCGGTGGCGGGCCGGTCGGGCTCACCGCCCGGGCGCTGCTGGAACGCTGGGGGGTGCGGGTCCTCCTGGTCGAAAGGCAGGGCGAGCTGTCGCCCTTTCCACGGTCCCGGCTGGTCAATGTGCGTTCGATGGAGATCTATCGCCGGCTCGGGCTCGCCGCCGAGATCACGGCCAACGCGTTCGCCCCCGAGTACGGCCGCGTCCGCTTCCGTGACACCCTGCAGGGCCACGACTTCGCCACGGCGGCGATGGCCGGGATCAACGCGCCGGTGCCCGAGAGCCCGGTGGCCGGCGTGGTCACCTCGCAGGACCGCCTGGAGCCCACGCTGCTCGCCGCGGCGAGGTCTCCGGCGTGCTTCGGTGTCGAGCTCATCGACCTGGCCGAAGAGGCCGGCAGCGTCGTGGCCCTGCTCGCCGGGCGCCGTCACGGTGAGCACAGTGGGCGCGGTGGGCGCGGTGGGCGCGGTGAGCAGACCCGTGTCCGGGCCCGTTACGTCCTGGCCGCCGACGGCGCGAGCTCCACCGTCCGGCGGCTGCTGGGAATCGGCACCGCCGGCCCCGGGAGGATCGGAGGATTCACCACCGTCGTGTTCGACGGCGACCTGCGCCGCTGGTGCGCCGACCAGCCCGCCGGCGTCTACTTCACCGCGCACGGCCTGTTCGCGCCGCTGTATCCCGAAGGCGGCCACGCCTGGATCGTCCCCACGCCCGGCGACGGCGCGGACGCCGACTGGCCCGGCCTCCTCTCGCGCGCCCTCGGCCCCGACGTACGAGCCGAGGTCGTCCGGATCCAGCACTGGGTGATGAACGCGTTCGTCGCCGAGCGCTTCCGGCACGGCCGGATCCTGCTGAGCGGCGATGCCGCGCACGCGATGCCCATCGTCGGTGGTCTGGGCATGAACGCCGGCATCGCCGGCGTGCACAACCTGTGCTGGAAACTGGCGGGCGTCCTGCGGGGGTGGGCCGGTCCGAGCCTGCTGGACACGTACGAGGCGGAGCGGCGGCCCGTCGCCTGCTGGACGCTCCGGCAGGCGGTGACCAACACCGAGCTCATGCTCGACGTGCAGCACCGGCGCCGCGAGCAGCTCCGCACCGGGCGGGCCGTACCGGCCCACGTCGAACTCCCCTGGTCGGAGCGGTACTTCGCCCAGCTCGGGCTGGTGCTCGGCGTCACCTATCGCTCCGGCGCCGTCCTGTCCGGCGGCGACTCCCAGCCGGAGCCGCCGGGCACGGACTACGTTCCCGGCACGGAGCCAGGCCGTCGCATGCCACACCTCTGGCTGACCCGCGACCGCTCGACGCTGGACACGTTCGGAGAATGGTTCACCCTGCTCACCCCGGACCCAGCCGCGTGGACGCACCAGGCGCCTTGGCCGCTTCGCGTCGAGGCCCTTCCCGGCGAGCATGCCGGCCTCTGCGGCCTCACCCCGCACGGCGCGCTGCTCATCCGGCCTGACGGCCACGTCGGCGCCCGCTGGCACGACGGCCCGCCGAGTGAGGCCACCGTCCGCCAGGCCCTCACCGCGATCACCGGCCGCGGCACACCGTAGCCGCGCCGGCCAGGGAGAGCCGGTCCACGCGCGAAAGACGAGACCATCACACTCTGGCCTGCGGGGAAATGGCCGGCGACGCCGGCCGGCACCAGGCCGAGCTCCGCCAGCGAGTCCAGCAGGGCCCGGCAGGCAAGGGCGCTCAACGCAGCCTCAACAGGTTCCCAACACCGGCCTGCCTACCGTTGCCCTCCAGCAACCTTCACCAAGGAGGGACACCATGCGACACACGACGACGATGGCCGGCGCGCTGGCCGCCGCGGCGGTGGTCACGACCCTGATGAGCACCCCCGCCACCGCCGCACCCACCGGCCAGGCCACCTCCACGGCGGTGACGACGGCTTCGACGGCGATGGGCACCGCCCCGGCCTGCATCAAGCGCTACCGCATACCGCCGTGGTCCCGGGTCGGCATCTATGTCCGCAACCAGTGCGGCAAGACGATGCGCGTCAAGGTGATCGTGAAGCGGGGCGCGGACAGCCCGTGCTGGACGCTGCGGAACAAGCAGCGCCGGTACTGGTCGTTCATCCCGCCCCACGCGTTCCCGAGCTACCAGAAGACGGTCACCTGCTGACCCTCCCGTCGAGCCACTCCTGGAAGGTCGGGCCGGCGAGCTTGGCGTGCGGGCTCGGCAGGAACCCGCCCTCGGCGGCGATCTCGGCATCGGGCATCCCCGAGCCGTCGACGCCGACGACCTTGATGCTCCGGCGGGCGCCGAGGAGCGCGGCCGCCTCCGCCAAGATCTCCCTGCGGGGGCCGGCGATCTCGGGGATCGGCGTTCCTGGAGTGGGCTCGCCGGGGTCGAGGGCCAGGTCGGCCAGTTCCCCGGCCACGGTGCGGCAGGCCACGAGCTGGGTGGGCAGGGCCGGGATGTAGGCGACGTCGCCCTGCCGCCAGTCCAGAAGCCGACCGACGAACTCGTGGAACTGCGCGGCCCGCAGGATGCGGACAGGGAGCGGGCCGGACAGGAGGAGTTCCTCGTGCACCCTCTTGGCGACGATGAAACCGGCGGTGGCCTTGTCGACGCCGATGATGGAGGCCACGGCGATCCGGGCGACCCCGGCCTTCTGACCGTACTCGTGCAGATTGCGGGCCGACGTCCGGAAGAACTCCGTCGCCGCCTCCTGCTCGGAGGCGTGCCACGAGGCGACGTCGACGATGACGTCCACCCCGGTGAGCGCCTCGGCCAGGCCCTCACCGGTGATGACGTCCACCCCGGTGGCCCGTGACATCGGCACGACCTGGTGCCCTCGTTCGGTGAGGACGTCGACGACGTGGCGTCCCAGCCGCCCGGTCGCTCCTGCCACCGCGAACTTGCTGATGCTCATGCTCGTGCCTTTCTTACTCGCTGTAGTTCTGGCCGGGGGGCATGCCGGGGATCGGCTTGGCGATGAGTGCGGCGGGGGTGAAGAAGCCGATGTGGGCGATCGCCATGATGAGCGTCCAGAGCGCCTTGTGGTCGTAGTGCGCGGACGCCTTGGCGTACAGCGCGTCGGGGACCCGCTCCCCGGACGGGTTCGGCGACAGGACCGCCTCGACCAACTCCAGCGCCACCCGCTCGCTGTCGGTGAAGCAGGTGGCGTCCCGCCAGGTCGCCACGGCGGTGATGCGCTCCTCCGACTCCCCTGCCCGGCGGAGGTCGCCGGTCTCCCTGATGGTGAAGTACGTGCTGCCGAGCATCTGCCCGGCGCGCAACTGCAGCAGGTGGACGGTGGTCTGCGGAATCGAGCCGTTCTTCATGACCCTGTGCAGACCCGCGGCGACCTCCGCCATCTCGGGGACGAACGGGAGAGGGTTGGGCATGCGCGACCGGAGGCCGGTCGTCGTGGGTGTGGCCATGCTGGGCCTTCCTTACTCGTGGGGTTGCGTCGTGACGAGCAAGAGATCCCGGTGGCGCCCTCCGTGTGACAGCGGGACGGGTGTGACATAGGCCACCGACCGTCGGTGTCACAAAACGGCGGCGCCGGGATCGTATGGACATGGCACGGTCGCGAACGAACAGGCAGGAACCGGCGATGGGCGAACCAACCGAGCAGCCGACGGCCCCAGCTCATGGCGGTCGCATGGACGCGGCCACCGAGGCGTTCGTCGCCCACCGCAACCTGCTGTTCACCCTCGCCTACGAGATCCTCGGCTCCGCCACCGACGCCGAGGACGTCCTGCAGGAGACCTGGCTGCTGTGGGCGGGCGTCGACCTCGGCACGGTGCTGGACCGGCGCGCGTACCTGATCCGGATCGCCACCAGGCAGGCGCTGAAACGACTGCGCACACTGGACCGGCGCAAGGAGACCTACGTCGGGCCGTGGCTGCCCGAGCCGCTGCTGACCGCGCCGGACGTGGCCGAGGACGTCGAGCTGGCCGACAGCGTCTCGATGGCGATGCTGCTGGTGCTGGAGACGCTCGGGCCGACCGAGCGGGCGGTGTTCGTCCTGCGTGAGGTGTTCGATCTGGACTACGACGAGATCGCCCAGGCCGTCGGCAAGACCCCCGCCGCGGTACGCCAGATCGCCCACCGGGCACGGGCGCACGTCGCCGCGCGTCGGCCACGCGGCACCGGCTCCCCCGCCGAGCACCGAGCCGCTCTCCAGGCTTTCCAACGGGCGGTCGAAACCGGCGAGCTGCAGAGCCTGCTCGACATTCTCGCGCCGGACGTCGTCGCCCTGAGCGACGGCGGCGGCGTCAAGCACGCCCTGCTGCGGCCCATCGTGGGGGCCGGCAACGTCGCCCGCTTGCTGGCCGTCGGCTGGTGGAAGCGCGACGCGGAAAGGTCGGTCGAGCCGGTGCAGATCAACGGCGGCCCGGGGCTGCTCGTCCGGGTCGACGGCGAGATCGACGGCGTGGTGGCGGTACGCATGGAGAACGGCTACGTCACCGGCGCCTACCACGTGCGCAATCCGGAGAAGCTATCGCGTATCGAACAGGAGACCACCGTGAGCCGCTGAGAACCCGCCCCCGATCGGGGATCACGGTCCGGCCATCTGTCTCTGCGCGGCACAGCTTGATCAACTTCGTGGTGGCTCGCTAAGGTTGGGCGCTTCGTCCGCTCGCCCCCCGGGAAATGGCCATGCGTCGCCACCGTTTCGGCAGGATCGCCGCCCTGATCGCGTTCGCGTACCTCGCCGCGGTCGCCGTGCTGGGCGCCTTCGCGCTGACCACCGACCGGGGTGATCTCCTCCGGGAGGTCTTCCAGGAACCGCTCGCCGACGAGCAGCCGCTGCGCCGCATGGGGGCCCTGCTCGCCGGCATCGACATCCGTTACCCGATGCCCGGCTCCGACCACCACCCGTTGGCCGGCACCTTCGCCCCCGACCTCACCCTGCACACCGACCAGGGCATGACCAGCGTCGCGGAGCTCATGCGCCCGGCCCGGCCCATCCTCCTCGACCTCGCCGACCGCCCGGACCTCCGCGAGGTCGCGCGTGACCGGCGGTCTCGTGTCGAGATCCGTACCGCCAAGACCGATCAGCGACCGGCCGACGCGCTGCTGATCCGCCCCGACGCCCACATCGCCTGGGCCGCGACCATCGACGAACCCGCCGGCACCGCCTCGCCCGCGCTGCGCGAGGCGCTCTCCGGCTGGTTCGGAAACTGACCTCGCCGAGCCGCCCGGCGGCCGGGCGGCTCCTTCGTTCAGCCCGCTGCCGTCCCTCACCGGTAGGCGCTGGCCTGAAGCGTGTAGAGGTCGGCGTAGAGGCCGCCGTGCGTGAGCAGCGTGTCGTGGTCGCCCTGTTCGACGACCTTGCCGTGCTCCAGGACGTAGATGCGGTCGGCGTGCCGCACGCTGGCCAGGCGGTGGGTGATGAGCAGGACGGTGCGGCCGTCGGCGTGGGTGCGGATGCGCTCGAACAGGGCGTGCTCGGCGCGGGCGTCGAGGGCCGCGGTGGGCTCGTCGCAGATCAGCAGGTCGGCGTCGCGATGGAAGCCGCGGGCGACGGCGATGCGCTGCCACTGGCCGCCGGACAGTTCGCAGCCGTCCGTGAAGCGGCGGTCCAGCAGGGTGCGGTAGCCGTGCGGCAGGGCGTTGACGACCTTGTCGGCCCCGGCGACGGCGGCGGCCGACAGCAGGGCGGGCTCGCCCTTGTCGGTGCCCATGGTGATGTTGTAGCGGGCGGTGAGGGGCCAGCGGGTGTGGTCCTGGGCGATGACGGCGGTACGGGTGCGCAGGTCCTCGGGGCTGACCTGGCGCAGGTCGGTGTCGTCCCAGTGGACCGTGCCCATGTCGGGCTCGTACAGGCCGGCGAGGATCTTGGACAGGGTGGTCTTGCCGGAGCCGTTCTCGCCGACGAAGGCGACGATCTCGCCCCGCTTGATCTCGACGGACACCCCGCGCAGGGCGGGCTGATCCGCCCCCGGGTAGGTGAAGGTCAGGTCGTCGGCGGTGATGCGGTCGAAGCCCTCGGGTGCGGGCAGCGGGCGCGGCGGGATCAGGCGGCGTTCGGCGTCGGCGCAGAACTGCAGGAAGTCGGTGAAGTAGAGGCCCTGCTCGTACAGGGTGTTGGTGGTGAACATCAGGCTGGACAGGGAGCTCTTGCTCGAACGGATGGCGAGGGCGGCGGTGCCGGCCACGGCGAGGGGGATCGCGCCGAGCATCAGCAGCATGCCGAGGGCCGTGTAGACCATGGCGGTGCCGATGCCGCCGAGGGCGTTGCCGGCGAGCCGGGTGAGCGTCTGCCGCTTGACCAGCTTGAGCATCTCCTCCTGCTCGGCGCGGGCCACCGCGTCGTACACACGCAGCAGGAAGCGCCGCATGGTGAACGCACGGACCTCGGCGGCGGGCTCGCGGTCGGCCAGTAGCTGGGCGATGATCCATTTGCGGCGGCGGGCCGGGCCGAGCCCGTACACGGTCGAGTAGCGCTGGCGCGCGCTGCGGACCGCGGCCCACGCGTCGGGCAGCACGGCCAGCAGGAGAAGCGGGAGCAGCACCGGATGCAGGACGCCGAGGACGCCGAGCGCCGCCGCGAGGCTGATGAGGGAGGTGACCACGTCGACGGCCGCGGACACCACCCAGCTCGCGATGCCCGCGCCGCGGCCCCCGGCGCGCTCGAGGGCGTTGTGGAACTCGGGGTCGTCGAAGGCGACCAGCTCGACCCGGCTGGTCACGGAGTACAGCCGCTCCTCGGAGGCGCGCTCGATCTGCGGGCTGAGCCGCGCCTCGGCCCAGCCGGCGCCCGCCTGGAGCAGCGTGCGGACCACCGCGGCGGCGCCGACCAGGACCAGACTGGGCAGCGCGGCCAGGACCCGGTCGGGGGTCGGCCCCTCGCTGAACAGGGCGGTGAGCACGCCGGTGGTGGCCAGCAGCCCGAACGCGGTGACGACCCCGCCGAGCAGGTTGAGCGAGACGGTGGTCACGGTGTCGCGCGGGTTGGCCTCCCAGGCCATGCGCAACGCCTGAACGATGAGTGAGGGCAGCCGCCTGGCGATGGCCAGGAAACCGGCCTCGGCCATGGTGGCGCGGTGGACGTGGTAGTCGGAGGGCGCGATCTCGCCGAGTTCGAGGGGCTCATCGGGCATGAGAGGAATGTGCCCGCGAGGGACCGGCATTCGACGGTACCGACCGCCACGCCTTCTCGTGACGGGCAGAAGCCGACCACGCTCGGCGCGGTCGGCTCACTGGGCCGTCTCGGCTGCTTCAGGAGTAGTAGCCCCAGTAGTACCCGTAGGGCGTCCACTTGCACTCTGCCCGGTATCCCTTGGTCCGCTTCACGGCGGCTTCGGTGACGCACACCGTCTTGCTCACAGGCCCATACCAATGCCATGACTTTGCCTGTGCCGGAGCGGCATGTGCCGCCACGAAGGTCATCGAGACCGCTGCCGTGGCGAGTAGCACGGCGATTTTCTTCTTCACAGACGAATCTCTCTTCCGGAGTCCTGCTCTTCCGCTCGTTGGAGCTCGGCGGTGGCCCATAGCCAAGCAGGCGTTGGTATGTCGCGAGTATGGCCGCCGGCTCGGCCGGCCGGGACAGGTCAGGTCAGGAAGTCGTCCCGGCGCGATCGGACTCGCTGCGCAGGACACAGAACTCGTTTCCTTCAGGGTCGGCGAGGATGACCCAGCCCGAGCCGTCGAGGTTCCGGTGGTCGGCGACCAAGGTGGCGCCCAAGTCCTGCAACCGCTTGACCTCCTCCTCGCGCGAGGTCTCCGGGCGAAGGCAGACGTGAACCCGGTTCTTGACCGTCTTGGGCTCCGGCACCTGGTTGAAGTACAGAACCGGGCCCTGCGGCAGCATCACCTGGGTTTCCCTGTCTCCCGGCCTGTCCTCTGGGTGCAGCGGGCAGCCGGTCACCTCGCTCCAGAACCGGGCCAGCGCATAGGCATCCGAACAGTCGATCGCTACGTTCTGCACTATCGAGACCATGCGTGAGATCCTGCCCGACCCCGGACCTGCCTGTCGGCGATGGGCTCGTGGACCGTGGTCGGCGGCGGGGTGACGGTCGTTGAGGCGGGCGAGGGCGGCGGCGGTGGCCTCGTCGGAGGCGAGGTAGGCCACGAGTTGCTGCTCGTCGGGGCCGGGCAGTTCGAGGCTCTCGTACGCCAGCCGCAACTCCCCCACCTCCGGATGCGCCCACCGCTCGACCCCGGTGCGCGCCGGCAGTGCGGCCGAGCCCTCGAACCGGTCGCGGAAGCGGGCGTCCGCAGTGATCGTCAGCTCCTCGGCGAGCAGTGCCGCGTGCGGATCGCCGAGCGCGGCCGCGACCCGCAGCGCGGCGGCCCGCTCGCCGGCGACCGCGGCCCAGTCGGGGTGGGCATCGTGTGCCCTCGGGTCGGTGAACGCGTACCGGGCCAGGTTCGGCGGCTCGGCCTCCAGCAGCCCGGTCGGGCCGGCGAGCCGCGCGAAGCCGGCCGTCCACGCGAGCACGTCGCCGGACCGGTCGACGACCAGCGCCGGCGCGGGCTCTAGCTGGTCCAGCAGTGCCCGCACGGTCGGGCGTACGGTCCGGGCCCGCGTCGCGGCGGCCCCCTCGCACGCGCCGCCGCCGTTGCTCTTCGCCAGCCGGTGCAGGTGGATCCGCTCGTCACGGGTCAGACCCAGCGTCTCCGCGAGCGCGGCGAGCACTTGGGTGGACGGGCTGCGGTCGCGCCCCTGCTCCAGCCGGGTGAGGTAGTCCACGCTGACGCCGGCGAGGGTGGCGAGTTCGGCCCGGCGCAGCCCGGGTGTGCGGCGCCGGTTCCCGTTCGGGAGCCCGACTGCGGCCGGCGGGACCGCCTCCCGGTGCGCGCGCAGGAACGCGCCCAGCTCTGTCTCCGTCATCACCGGCGATTGTATTCGCGGCGAGCATGGCCCTGCCAGGGCTAGGAAAACCGCAGCCTGGCCCGGACACGCCCAGCCCTGCGACGCTCTCAGCCTGGGCACCTTCACCGACGGTGAGAACGCGCTCCGGAAAAGGAGCTCATGCCCCGACCGAGACAGAACCCAGGAGGAGGCCCATGATCCAGATCGCGATCATTCTGGGCAGCACCCGCCCCGGGCGCCGCGTGGAGGACGTGGCCCGGTGGGCGGCCGGGATCGTCAGTTACGGGGTCTTCGGCGGCACCCGCGCCGCCGAGCAACTACGGCAGACCATGGCCGAGATCAAGATCGCCGACGTGCACGCCCAGGTCGCGATCAACCCGTACCACGACTTCGACTTCACCGGCTCCCAGGCCGGCGTCTGCGCCCCCGGCGAACGCCAGGAAACCGCCCTGACTCTCATGCTGGACGAAGTCCTGGCCTGGTCCCGCGCCCTGCGCGTGCTGCGGGACCCCACCGCGGGCGCCGCCTCCCGGCCCGGGCCGACCTGACCCACGCGCTCCACTCCGCCGACACCCCGACACGAGAAGGAAGCCCTTATGAACGTTGAGGCGTACGTCGACATCACGTGCCCGTGGTGCCGCCTGGGCACACACCAGTTCCACCGCGCGGTGGCCGCGGCCGGTGCGGAAGCGGACGTCGAGCTCGTCCTTCGTCCGTACCAGCTCGTTCCCGACGCGCCCGAGGAACCCCGGCCGCTGATGGACGCGGTGGCCGAGATGTTCGGTCCGCGGCAGGCCGAGGAGATGCTCGGGGAGATGACCCGGCTCGGCGCCGGGGAAGGGATCGAGTACCGGTTCGACCGTGCGGTGGCGGTCAACACCTTGACCGCGCACCGGCTGCTGTGGCTCGCCCTGCACGAGCACGGTGCCGCGGTGCAGGCCACGCTGGCGACCGCTCTGTTCGACGCGTACTTCCGTGACGGCGTGAACGTCGCCGACCACACGCGGCTCACCGGGCTGGCCGAGCGGGCCGGCCTGGACGGCGGCCGGGTGCGGGGCTTTCTCGCCACCGAGGAGGGAGGCGCCGAGGTACGTGAGCAGGTGGCCGCGGCACGGCGGGAAGGCGTCACCACCGTGCCGAGATTCGTCTTCGAGAACGGCACGCTGATCGTCGGTGTGACCAGCACCGAGGCGCTGGGCGACGCGCTCCGGCAGGCCGGCGGCCGGTGAGGCGCATCGCCGGGGCGGGCGGAGAGCACCGCGGCAGGACGGCCCCGGCCGTGGTGACTTTCAGCGGCGCTGACTTGCCGCTGGACTCCGCCGGACCAGCCGCACCGCCAGCAGGGCGAGGAAGGCCCACCAGATGGTCACCGCGATCCGCTGGAAGAGCCCGCCGTAGGCGACCAGGGACGGATTCTGGGCGAACGCCATGGTGCACAGGACGAAGGCGGCCCCGAACGCCACCGCGCTGGCGGCGGAGTAGACGGCCCATCCGAGCTCCCGGGTCCGGGCGAACCGCACCGCGAACACCGCGCACGCGACGGGGACGGCGGCGAAGCCCGGCAGCGAGATCAGGTCGTGCAGCTCCGCGGACAGACTGCTGTACTCCTGCAGCAGGTCAGGGGTGCCCGGCGGATATCCGCTCATCGGGTCGGTGGTGAAGATCCCCGCGCCGAGCAGGTGGAGCCCCCAGAGCCCCACCAGGGCCGGCCCCCAGAACGCATCCTTGAGCGCCCGTCGCAGCCCGACGGCGAAGGCGAGCGTCAGCAGGCCCGCCACGATGAAGTTGGCCGCCTGGATCCAGCCGTGTTCGCCCAGTTCGAGCGAGCTGACCGGGTGACGCAGCGGGTCGTAGTGGGCACGGACGGCGCCCTGGACGAGGAACGTGACGACGAACAGCGGGCCCGCGATCGCGCCGCAGCGTAGTAACCGTTTCGTCGTCCGGTCATGGTATTCCGCCATCGGCGCCCCGGGAGCGGGGCTGGGCGGTGTGATGGTTCGCATGCTTGTCAGGCTAGATTGACAGGCCACCTCTGTCAATCCAGCCTGACAAGCTTCGCGGTGCTCGCGGATGGGGGTTCCGTCCACCCGACAGGGTCCCGGTGACCGGCCCGATTTGACGAGTGGCGACATGTAGCATGCAATATATTGCATGCCTGTTCCCCAGAGCCGAGGGCTCGTCGCCCGGTCCCTTCTCCGGGAGGACGCCTATCGCGCGATCCGCGACGCGATCGTCGACGGCACCCTCACCCCAGGAGAGCGGCTCAACGACGGCGATCTGGCGCGGTGGCTGGGCGTGAGCCGCACACCCGTCCGGGAGGCGCTGGCGCGTCTGGAGCAGGCCGGGCTGGTCCGGACCAAACCCGGTCGTTACACCATCGTCAGCACGGTGGACGTCCGGGCCGTGCGCGCCGCCCAGTCGGTGACGGCGGCCATGCACGAGCTCGCCGTCCGGGAAGCGCTGCCGAATCTGTCCGCCGGCGAACTGGACGCCATGCGCGAGGCCAACGCGCGCTTCGCCGACGCCCTGCGCCGCGACGACGTCGACGCCGCGCTCGCCGCGGACGACGCCTTCCATGACATCCCCGTGGTCGCCTCCGCCAACGATGCGATTCGCACCGTCCTCGACCAGTTCACGCCGGTGCTGCGGCGCCTCGAACGGCTGCGGTTCTCGTCTCTGAGCGGCCGGGGGTCGGTCGCGCAGCACGAGCGGATCATCGAGTTGTGCGCGGCCTCGGACGTGGAGCAGGCGGCGCTCGCCGTCCGGGCCAACTGGCAGACCCTGGCCCCGCTGCTCGACACCATGCCCGCCGCCGACGAGAACCCGTCTTAGGAGCCCGTACATGTCGATCGACGATTTCGAGCGCTACCCCCTGCTCTTCGGTCCCAGCCCCGTCCACCCCCTCGACCGGCTCAGCGAGCACCTCGGCGGCGCCCGCGTCTGGGCCAAGCGCGAAGACTGCAACAGCGGGCTGGCGTACAGCGGCAACAAGACCCGGAAGCTGGAATACCTGATCCCCGACGCCCTCGCCCAGGGCGCGGACACCCTGGTCAGCATCGGTGGGGTGCAGTCCAACCACACCCGGCAGGTGGCCGCGGTCGCCGCCCGGCTCGGGCTCAAGGCCGTCCTCGTCCAGGAGAGCTGGGTGGACTGGCCCGACGCGGTCAACGACAAGGTCGGCAACATCCTGCTGTCGCGCATCATGGGCGCCGACGTCCGCCTGGTCGAGGCCGGCTTCGGGATCGGGCTCAAGGACAGCTTTCGCGAAGCCCTGGACGGGGTCACGGCCGCCGGGGGCCGCCCGTACCCGATCCCCGCCGGGGCGTCCGACCACCCGTTGGGCGGTCTCGGCTTCGCCAACTGGGCCTACGAGGTCCAGCGGCAGGAACGCGAGCTCGGCGTCTTCTTCGACACCATCGTGGTGTGCAGTGTCACCGGGAGCACCCAGGCGGGCATGATCGCCGGCTTCGCCGGCCAGGACCGTCCGCGACGCGTGCTGGGCATCGACGCCTCCGCCAAACTCGCCGAAACCCGCGCCCAGGTGGAGAAGATCGCTCGTGCCACGGCCGAACTCATCGGCCTGGGCCGGGACCTGCGCGACGACGAGATCACGGTGCTGGAAGGCTGGGCCGGCGACCGCTACGGCATCCCCGTGCCGTCCACCGTCGAGGCCATCAGGCTCACCGGGCGGCTGGAGGGCATGATCATCGACCCCGTCTACGAGGGGAAGTCGATGGCCGGGCTCATCGACCTCGTCCGCCGCGGCGACATCCCCCGAGACGCCAACGTCCTGTACGCCCACCTCGGCGGCCAGCCCGCCCTCAACGCCTACAGCGGCGTCTTCCGCTGAACCCCCCCACCGGGCGGGGCCGCTTTCCTGACCACGCTGCCGCCGGCCGCGACGGCCTTGCGCATCGTCTCGTCCACGGCGTCCCGCGCATCGGGGTTCAGGTGGAAGGAGGCTCCTCGAAATCCGGATCCCTCGGGCGGGACGCCGGCGTCCTTGGCCGCGGCGTCCCACTCGTGGAGGGCGAGCCGCGGGTACCCCTCCCCCAGGTGGGACGAGACGAAGTGGCGGGTGTCCTTACGGGTGTCCGCGAGGCCGAGGACGCGGTGCAGGAGGCGTGGGCCCGGGTCGGCCGCGCCGACACCGGTCAGGTGGAGAACCCCGGCGGGTGGCTGACGACCGTCGTCGCGCGGGTGTGCCTGAACACGATGGAGGCGCGCCGGAGCAGGCGTGAAGACGCCACCGGGGCGCTGCCGCCCGAGCCGCGGACGCCTCAGGCGCGCGTCCATCCGGTCGGCCGGGCCGATCCCGAGGACGAGGCGCTGCTGGCCGACTCGGTGGGCGTCGCGCTGATGGTGGTGCTGGACATGCTGACCCCCGCCGAGCGGCTCGCGTTCGTCCTGCACGACGTGTTCGCGGTGTCGTTCGGGGAGATCGGCTCCATCATCGACCGGTCGCCGGCGGCGGCTCGGCAGCTCGCCAGCCGGGCGCGGCGGCGTGTGCAGGGCGCCGCCGAGGCGTCCGACGCCGCGCGTTCGGCGAAGCGGGAGATCGTGGCGGCGTTCCTCGCGGCGGCGCGTGGCGGCGATTTCCACGCCCTGCTCGACCTTCTCGATCCCGACGCGGTGGCGGTCGGCGAGTTCCGGGGCGCCGAAGCCGTGGCGTCCTTCTTCGCGGGCCGGGCCCAGGCCGCCCGCCTCGCCCTCGTCGACGGCGAGCCCGCGGCCGTTTGGACCCACCACGGCGTGACCAAGGCCGTCATCGCCTTCACCATCGAAGGGTCCCACGTCACCCGCATCGCCGTTGAGGCCGATCCCGACCGGCTCCGCGCCCTCGACGTCATCTTCCTGCCCTCCCACCCGAAAGGGCTGTGATGAGCGACAGCGTCCGGCCGATTCGCGCCGCGGGCCTGCGCCCGCGGCTCTCGTCCTGCGCCCTGGCCGTCGACGACCTCGATCTGGCGCTCCCCTTCTACCGGGACGTGCTCGGCTTCGAGGTGAACGACGACCACGCCTTCCGGGAGCCGCCGTGCCGGGCCGTCGCACCGCCGCAGCAGCCGGACATGCGGATCCTCCTCGTACCACGCCCCGCGGACCCGTCGACCGAGCGTTGGACGGTCGCGGACGACCTCGTGCGCCGCCTCGTCTTCGCGACCGACGACTGCGACGCCGTCTTCGAGCGCCTGGAAGCCGCGGGCGCCGAGGTGATGCAGGAACCGATCGACCGTCCGGGAACCCGCGACTGCGCCTTCCTCGACCCCTCCGGGAACCTTCTCCGGTTCACCCAGGCCACGCGTGGAGGCACGTGGGGCACAACCGGGATCGGGCGCGGCCGTCCCTAACCCAGGTCGGACATGTCGAGGACGAAACGGTAGCGGACGTCGTTGCGGCGCAGGCGGTCGAGGGCCTCGTTCACCCGCGCCGAGGGGAGCAGTTCGATCTCGGCGGTGATGCCCTTGGCGGCGCAGAAGTCCAGCATGGCGGCGGTCGCAGGGCGGCCGCCGCTGCCCGCGGAGCTGAGTTTCTTGCGCCCTACGAGCAGGTCCATGGTCTCCACGGTGACGGGTCCGAGATGCCCGAGGTGGCTGAGGGTGCCGTCCATGGCGACCAGCCGCAGGTACGGGCCGAGGTCGTGCGGGGTGGAGATGGTGTCGATGACGACGTCGAACCCGTCTCGGGCCCTGGCCATCTGGTCCGGATCCGTGGACACGACGAAAGCGTGGGCGCCCAGCCGGCGCGCGTCGTCGGCCTTGCCCGGCGAGCGGCTGATGACCGACGTCGTGGCGCCGAGAGCCACCGCCATCTTGACCGCGAGATGCCCCAGGCCGCCGAGCCCTGCCACGGCGACGCGGCTGCCGGGCCCCACGCCGAGAGTGTGCAGGGGTTCCCAGACGGTGATGCCGGCGCAGAGCAGCGGGGCGGCGCCGGCCGGGTCCAGGCCGGGGGGCAGCGGGTAGGCGAACCGGTCGCGGACGACGTACTCGCGGGAGTACCCGCCCAGGGTGGTCGATCCGTCCTGCCGGTCGGTGCCGCCGTAGGTCAGGGTGGGGAAGGCGTGGCAGAAGTTCTCCTGGCCGCCCCGGCACATGGCGCACTCGCCGCACGAATCGATGATGTTGCCGACGGCCACCCGGTCGCCGGAGGAGAAGCGGGTGACCGCGGGCCCGGTCTCGGTCACCACGCCGGTGAACTCGTGCCCCGGCACCAGGGGATGCCCGGTTTCGCCGTCGTGGCCGCTGAGCGCGTGCAGGTCGCTGTGGCAGACGCCGCAGTAGTCGATCTGGACCGCAAGATCGTCGGGGCGCAGGTCGCGACGCGCCAACTGTGTGCGCCGCAGCATCGCCGTCGTGCCGTCCGCCTGCCACCCGGTCGTGGTCCTCACTACATCTCTCCTTAAACAGACTGTTCGGTTTGTTTCGAGTCTAGGCATGGCGTCACCTGTTCGGCAAACCAACTGTTCTGTTTGGTACGCTCGTCAGCATGGCGGACCAGCCCCTGACCACGCGCGGAGCCGCGACCTACCAGCGCATTCTTGACGCGGCAACCCGGGAGTTCGCCCAATACGGCATCGCCGGAGCGCGCATCGAGCGGATCGTGTCCGCTGCGAGCACCAACAAGGCCCAGCTCTACGCCTACTTCGGCAACAAGGAGAAGCTTTTTGATGCGATCTTCTTCGGCTCGCTGGAGCGGATCGTCAATGTCGTCCCGATCGACGCCGACGACCTCGCGGACTGGGCCGTACGCCTCTACGACGAATACCTCCGCCGTCCCGACCTCATCCGGCTGGCCACCTGGGCGCGCTTGGAACGCCGGCCGACCGGCCACCTCGTGGAGGGCCATGACCGGCTCGACGATCACAAACTGCGTGCCATCGCCGAAGCCCAGACCGCCGGCCGGGTGCGCAAGGGAGACCCGTTCGACGTGATGGCCATGGTCATCGCCATGTCCATGGCCTGGTCACCGGTCAGCAACGTCTACGCGGCGACGGCCGGGGAACCCTCCGACGTCCATGACCAGCGCCGTGCCCTGCTCCGCGAGTGTGTGCGGCGCGCCGTCGCGCCCGATTGAGGCTTCCCGGAGCGGACACGGGCCCGCCGCAGGGCCGGCGATGGCCGGGACGACCAGGCTTTCAGGAACGGCCGTCTGTGCCTTGACTGTGCGCCGCCGTCCAGTCGTCCCGTTCGCGCCGGGTGAGCAGGGTGTGCGGGTGTTCGGCGCCCAGCACGTGCTCGCGGATGGGGAGCAGGGCGGCGAGCTGGTCGCGGGCCCCGGCCGGGTCACCCGCCTCTCCGGTGAAGCGGGCCAGCTCGTGCCGGGTGATCAGCGCGTGGGGGTGCTGGGCGCCCAGGGCCGCCTCCTCGGCGGGGAGCAGGGCGGCGAGCTGGTCGCGGGCGGCGGCCGGGTCACCCGCCTGGCCGGTGAAGCGGGCGAGGTCGTGGCGGGTGATCAGTGTGACGGGATGTTCGGCGCCCAGGGCCGCCTCCTCGGCGGGCAGCAGGGCGGCGAGCTGGTCGCGGGCCCCGGCCGGGTCACCCGCCTCGCCGGTGAAGCGGGCGAGTTCGTGCCGGGCGATGAGGGTGTGGGGGTTCTCCGGCCCGCGGACCCGTTCGCAGAGGGGCAGCAAAGCGGCGAACTGGTCGCGGGCGGCGGTCGCGTCACCCGCTTCCCCGGTCCAGTAGGCGAGGTCGTGCCGGTTGCTCAGGGTGTCGGGGTGCTCGGACCCCTGCACCTGGTCGCGGATGGCAAGCAGGACGGCGAGCCGGTCGCGGGCGGCGGTCGCGTCTCCCGCCTCTCCCGTCAGGCAGGCGACCGCCTGGCGGGCGGACAGGGTGTCGGGGTGGTCGGCACCGGCGCGGGCGGTGAGCTCGGCGGCGACCTCCCGGTAGAGCAGGCCGGCGGAGCGGTAGTCACCACTCGCTCCCAGGTAGAACGCCAGCAGCCGGAAGCCCGGTGTGTGGGCGTCCAGGAGCTTGCGGGCATGTGGCAGGAGCTGCGCGAATCGCGGCCAGTCGCGCGCGTCGTCGGGATCGGCGGGGAGGGCCGCTTCCGCCAGCGCCGCGGCGTGCCGGTGCCAGCGGTCGCGTTCGCCGGGGGTGAGCTGGTTCAGGGTGACGGCTTGGACCAGGCGATGCACCGAGACCAGCCCGGCGCGAGGCCGGCCGATCAGGCTGTAGCGGCGCAGGGCGCTGACCGCGGCGTTGACCTCGAGCTGCCCGCGCGGCAGGTGGTCACGCGCCAGGCCGGCCTCCCCGTGGTCGTGGTCGCCGGCCAGCAGCAGACTGTAGGGGATGGCGTCGGGGGCGTAGCAGGCGAGCAGCCGCAGCAGCGCGATCGCCTGCGGGCTGGTCTCGGTGAGCCGGTCGAAGGAGAGCTGCCACGCGGAGGCCACCCGCGCCGCGTACCCCCACGGCTCCCCCTGTGCCAGGATCTCCGCCTGCCGGTCGTGCAACAGCTCGAGATAGCCGGTCAGGCTGCTGCCGGTGGCCGCCATGTAGGCGCGGGCCTGTTCCAACGCCAGCGGCAACGCGCCCAGTGCGGTCACCACGGCGTTCGACGCGGCGAGCGCGGCGGCTTCGTCGGTCATGCTGAGGTCGTCACGGTCGAAATCGTCATGGCCGAGGTTGTTACGGCCGAGGTTGTTACGGCCGAAATCGTCGCGGCCGAGGTCGTCACGGCCGAGCAGGAACGCGGACGCGGGCTGCGGCTCCAGGACGGGCAGCTCCAGCCCTCGGCCGGGCGGCCAGTTGGACGCGCGGCTGGTCACCAGCACGTGCCCAGGGCCGCCCGGCGGCAGCAGCGGGCTCAGCGCCGCGGCGTCGGGCACGTTGTCGAGGATGAGCAGCCAGGGATCACCGCGGGCCGCCAGCAGCGCGTGCACCTGATGAACCGGGTCGCTCGCGTCCTCCCGGCCTCTGGCGCCGAGCACGGCGGCCAAGGCGGCGAAGGACATCGAGGCCAGCGTGGCGTCCTCGGCGGTGATCTGCCAGACCAGCCCGTAGTGGTGCTGGTACCGGTGGGCGTACTCCAGGACCAGGCTGGTCTTGCCCACGCCGCCCAGGCCGTACACGACCACCTGGCACGGCAGGTCGGCCGCGCCCGTGAGACGCTCGCGCAGGCGGTCGAGGATGGCGTCGCGGCCGACCAGTTGGGGCGGTCGTGGCGCCAGCCGGATCGGACGCGACGGCGGCGCCGGCGGCCGGGGCGGCAGCACGGTCGTGGTGTGGAAGTACTGGTTCTCGCCGGCGATGTACTGCTGCGCGTGATCCCGGGCGTCGGCGTCGATGCGCGTCCGCTCCGCGCCTCCCGCATCCGGCCCTTGGTCCGGTCCGTCGGCGGCGGCCGTCATCGCTGGTCGAAGTGCTGGTCCCGGCCGGCGATGTACTGCCGGGCGTTGTCGCGAGCCTCGGCGTTGATGACGATGTGCTGGACGCGGGCGCCCTCGTCGCCGGCCGGTGCCGGGCCCAGGTGCTCGTCCAGCAGTTGCCGCAGTTGCGGGCCGAGCGCGGGGTCCTCGTCGAGCAGGCGTTGCAGCCGCAACTGCCATTGGCCGGTCAGGGCCTGCTCGGTGTGCGCGTCGGCCTGTCGGCGGGCCGCCAGCACCCGCGGCTGCGACTCGTCCAGCTCGGCTTGCACCGTCTCCGCCTCCTGCGGCCGCGACCTGCGCCACCAGGCCACCACCGCGGTCCGGGTCTGTTGCCAGGCGTCGGTGGCCATCGCCCCGACCAGGGCAGTGGCCGCCGCCAGCACGATTGGATCCATAGCGCAGCACCCCTTGCGGACGACCCGAGGACTCCACTGTAGAAGCAAAGACCATCCGTGAGGCAGGGCGAGCCACTCCAGCGGAGCTTGCCCATGGCGGCGGCCTTCCGCGGCCAGGTTGTCGGTGGCGTGAGGCAGAGTAGCCGTCATGGGAACGAGTCTTGGAACCGTGGTGGTCACCGGTGCGGCCGGGCGGATCGGGTCGGTGGTGCGGGTCGGTCTGCGTGGTGACGCGCAACGCTTGGTGCTCGTCGATCGTGTCGGCCTCGCCGCTCAGTCGCCGGCCGAGGAGGTGCGGCGGTTCGACCTGCGCGACGCCGAGGCGGTGACGGCGGCCTTGGAGGGTGCGGACGCGGTGGTGCATCTGGGCGGGGTCCCGGATGAGGCGCCGCTGCCGGACCTGCTGGAGGGCAATGTTCTGGGAACGCACAACGTGCTGGAAGGCGCGCGCCGGCAAGGGGTGCGGCGGGTCGTGCTCGCGAGCAGCAACCGGCTCACCGGCTTCTATCCGGTCTCGACGACCGTCACGGCCGAGATGCCGCCGCGTCCGGACGGTCTCTATGGGGTGAGCAAGGTGGCGGTCGAGGCACTGGGGCGTCTCTACGCGGACAAGTTCGGCCTGTCCGTGGTGTGCCTGCGCATCGGGAGCTTTGAGGACGCGCCGGCCGACCGACGTCATCTGGCCACCTGGCTGAGCCCGCGCGACTGCCTCGGCTTCGTCCGCGCCGCTCTCACGGCCTCCGACGTCGACTTCGCGGCCGTCTATGCCGTTTCCGCCAACACGCGCCGGTTCTGGGATTTGGCCGCCGGGTCGGCTCTGGGGTACACGCCCGTGGACGACGCGGAAGCCTTCGCATCGCGCATTCCGGCGGAAGGGGATGCAGCGGGGCACGATCCGCAGGGCGGCGCGTTCGCCGGCGCGGAATACACGCTCCACCACCTCTGAAACAGCTCGGCCATCCTCGACGAAGAGCGGCCCGGCGGCGAGCCGTCGCCGTGCCAGGTCGCTATCCCGGGCATTTTCGGGGGCCGACGCTCTGCCCCTCACCCACGACGGTGACCTGGGGAGGGCTTTCCGGTTCCGTGGCGGCGGTCGTGCACACGATCTGGTCGACGGCCAGGCTGGACAGTTCGCCCGCCGGAGTGGACAGGGTCACCACCACCTGGCCGCCCGGCTTGGCGGTCACCGAGAACGGGTCGGCTCCGGGCGGGACCTCGGTGCTGAATCCGTGGGCCTGTTCCCTCATGGTGGGTCCGTCTGCCAGCAGCGCGAGCAGGTCGGCCCGGAACAGGAGCCGGCCACCGGGCCGCGTCACCGCGTCGAGCCGGCCGTTCTTGACCAGGTAGAGGGTGATCATCATGGTCGGCGCGACGCCTCCGCTCGGCGGGTCGCCCGCGGAGATGGCGTCGCTGGGTCGCACCCCGCAGCCGGCCACGGCGGCCAGCGATACGAGACACGCGGCGAGCACGCGGCGCGAGAGCCCGGGCAGCCTCATTCGGGGCCTCCGTCCGGATCGTGCGCCCAGCGTGGCAGGCGCAGCGTGAACATGGCACCACCGTCGGGGGCGTTGGTGACGGTGAGGTCGCCTCGGTGCAGGCGCGCGTTCTCCCGCGCGATGGCCAGGCCCAGGCCGCTGCCCTCGGACCTGGTCCTGGCCTCGTTGGCCTTGTAGAACCGGTCGAACACGTGCGGCAGCACCGCTTCGTGCAGCCCTGGTCCGTGGTCGCGGACCTCGAGGGCGATCCAGTGCGGGTCGGCGGAAAGCCGGACGGACACCGGTGGCTCGCCGTGCCGCAGGGCGTTGCCGACCAGGTTCGCGAGGATGACGTCCACCCGGCGCGGGTCCAGCCGTGCCGTCACCGCGGCCGGAAGTTCGGTGTGCACCGGCTCCGACCATCCCCGGGCACGCAGGGTCGAGCGCACCAGCTCGGCCACGTCGACCTCGTTCAGCACGAGGGCCGCCACGCCGGAGTCGAACCTGCTGATCTCGATGAGGTCGTTCACCAGCCCGGTGAGGTTGAGCGTCTCCTGGCTGACCAGCCTGGCGGCCCTGCCGGCGGGCTCGGGCAGCCGGGCCGCCTCCTCGTCGAGGATGTCGGCGACCGCGGCGAGCGCGGCCAGCGGGGTGCGCAGCTCGTGGGACACGTCGGCCACGAACCGGCGGGCGTCGGCCTCCATCTCGCGGAGCTGCTTGACGTGCCGTTCCAGCTCCGCGGCGGTGTTGTTGAACGTGCGGGCCACGTCGGCCAGCTCGTCGGAACCGCTGACCGCGATCCTGGTGCCCATCTCGCCCTCGCCCAGCAGGCGTGCGGCCCGGCCGAGCTCGCGCACCGGGCGCAGCACGCCGCGGGTGGCCAGCAACGCGAGGACGACCGCGAACGCCAGGGCCGCCCCGCCGGTGAGCCAGGCGCGTTCGGCGAGCCCGTCGATGCTGAGCTGTTCGGCATGCAGGCTGCGCACGGTGTAGACCTCGATGCCGGACGCCCGCGTCGGCTGGCCCGGCTCGGCGATCAGCAACGGCGTGCCGATGACCAGGAAGGGCGCGCCTCGCCACAGCACGCGTTGCCACGCGATGACGCCGTCGCCCACCTTCCGCCGCAGCTCCCGTGGAATCAGCCCGGGATCGACGGGGCTCGGCGAGCGCGCCCCTTGGTAGAAGGCGATCGCGAAGATGTTCCCGTCGGCCACCGTGCGGGCGATGTCGCCGAGCTCGGCCGGGCCCGGCGCCGGATTCCGCAACGGGAAGAGCACCTCCAGGCGGCTCCTCATCGCGTGCACCGCGGCGTCCTGGGTCCGCTGCAGGATGTCGTTACGGGCCTGGACGTAGATCCCGCCGGCCACCGCCGCCGCGGTGACCACACACAGCAGGGCGAACGCGAACAACAGCCGGGCGCGCAGCCCCAGGCTCGGCTCAGGCGTCACCAGCCGCTCACAGCGGCCCGAACCGGTAGCCGAACCCACGCACCGTCTGCACGTAGACGGGCGCCGCCGAGTCGTCCTCGATCTTCGCGCGCAACCGCTGCACGCACGCGTCCACGAGACGCGAGTCGCCGAAATAGCCGTGCTCCCACACCGACTCCAGCAACTGCTGGCGGCTGTGCACCCGGCCCGGCGTGCCGGAGAGCTCGAGCAGCAGGCGCAGCTCGGTCGGGGCGAGGCTGACCGGTACGCCGCGGTTGGCGATCACCAGCCCGGCCCGATCGATGGTCAGGTCTCCGTGCCGCTCCAGCTCCGCCTGGTCCCGGCCGGTCCGCCGGAGCACCGCGCGAATGCGCGCCTCGAGCACCCTGGGCTGCACCGGCTTGACCACGTAGTCGTCGGCGCCCGCCTCCAGCCCGGCCACCACGTCCATGTCGTCGCCGCGCGCGGTCAGCATGATGATCGGGATCTCCCCGGCGGCGCGGATGCGGCGGCAGACCTCGAACCCGTCGATACCGGGCAGCATCAGATCGAGCACGACGACGTCGGGAAGGTCCGCCCGCAGCCGCTCCAGCCCTCGCTCGCCGGACTCCGCCGCGCACACCCGGTGCCCGTGCCGGGTCAGGGCCAGTTCAAGACCCTCCCGCACGGCCGGGTCGTCCTCGATCAACAACACTCGCGACACGCCGCCGAGTTTCACCGCACGCTCCGTAACTCGCCCGCCGGTCAACCTCATCCACTGTAGGCCGACCGTGTCCCCGCCTCGTCCGCGCCATGTCATGGTTGTGTCACGGCCACGCCGTCGCTCGCGCCGGTGGCGGCCGTCGACAAACGGTGACATGCGGCGGACGACGCGCGCACATTCGACGCCGATCGTGGTTCGCCATGGACGAACCACGCACCATCCCACCCCGGCCCCGAGACCGGCTGTACGCCGCACTCACCCTGCTGCTCGCCGTGCTCCTGCTGCCCGCGGCGTTCGTTCGCCACCCCCGCCGCGCCCGCGAACTGGCCTGCCACTGGGCGCTGGGGATGCGATTCCCCGCCGAGGACCTCACCGGGCTCACCGACGGCGCCCTCGCCGCGTTCACCGCCGCGCGCACCGAGGCGCTCTGGCGTCACGGCCAGCTCATCGGCCTCACCTCCGGCTACCGCGACCCTCACGTCCAGCAACGGATGTTCGACGACGAGGTACGCCGCACCGGCTCCCCGAGCCTGGCACGCATGCTCGTGCTCCCTCCGGCGGAATCCAGCCACGTCAAAGGCATCGCCCTCGACGTACGCCCCCACGAAGGCGCCCGCTGGCTGGAAGAACACGGCGCCCGCCACGACCTCTACCGCATCTACGACAACGAGTGGTGGCACTTCGAACACCGCCCCGGCAGCCGCGGCACGCCACCACCACGACGGCCCCACCCCGGCGTGCGCCACGTCATCGGGAACGGGGACCGGCCGTAGCCCGGACCGGGCGTTCTCCAGCGGTTTCGACCAGACGTTCAGGCGTTCAGGCGTTCGGAGAGAGGTCAGGAGTATGTCGTCGGGGAGTGCCGGCGAGCCCGGATCGCTGGGCTGGCGGCTGCAGGCAGCGCGCGAGACGGCGTTCGTGGGGCGGGAGGAAGAGCTCGCGGTTTTCAGCGCGGCGTTGTACGGCGGCGGCTGCAGCGTCCTGTACGTGCACGGCCCCGGCGGCATCGGGAAGTCGGCCTTGTTGCGCCGGTTCGCTCACGAGGCCGCGGTGGCGGGGCGGCCGGTGTCCATGGTGGACGGGCGCGTGCTGGAGCCGTCGCCGGCGGCGTCCGAGGCCGGGCCGGTGCTTGGCGATGCGGACGCGGTGCTGCTGGTCGACGACTTCGAACGCGTTCAGGGCCTGGAGGGTTGGCTGCGCGAGCGGTTCCTGCCGCGGGTGCCCATGGGGGCGCTGGTGGTGATCGCGGGGCGAAACCCGCCGGACATGCGGTGGCAGGCGGATCCGGGATGGGCCGGGGCGCTGGAGGTGCTGCCGCTGCGCGACCTGCGGCCCGGAGACGCGCAGGCCCTGATGGACACCTGCGGGGTGCCGGCCGAGTCGCGCGGGCCGCTGCTGGCCTTCGCCGGTGGTCATCCGCTGGCGCTGCTCCTGGGGGCGGCCGTGGCGGTGAAGGACGGCGCGGCCGGCAGGCGGTGGAGACCGCCTCAGGACGTGGTGGCCGCGTTGCTGGATCAGCTCGTGGGCGAGTCGCCTTCGGCGGCGCATCGGCGTGCTCTGGAGATCTGCGCGCATGCGTACATGACGACGGAGGACCTGCTGCGGGCGGTCCTGCCGGAGGACTCCGGGACGTTGTTCCGGTGGTTGCGGCGGTTGCCGTTCGTGGAGTCGAGCCGTCTCGGGCTGTTCCCGCATGACGTGGTGCGGGAGCTGCTGGAGGTGGACCTGCGCTGGCGCGATCCCGAGGGGTACACGGTGATGCACGACCGCGTTCATGCGCATCTGGCGGACAGGGTGCGCACGGCGAGCGACACGGACGTGCCCGGCGCGGTGGCGGCGCTGCTCCACCTGCGTCGCGACCACGGGACACCCCACGGCCGCCACGACGAGGGCGAGTTCCAGGAGGAGGGGTGGCGGCAGGAGGACCTCGGCACGCTGCTCCGGGTGGCGGCGGCGGAGGAGGACGCGGAGGGCGCCGCCTTCTGGGCGGAGCGTCGGCCGGAGGCGTTCCGGCTGTATCGGCGGGCCGAAACCGGTGAGCCCGTGGCCTTCACCGCGTGGTTGCGGTTGGCGGAGCTCGACGAGGAGGAGCTGGCCGCCGATCCCGTCGTGGCCACGGCGTGGGCGCATGCGCGGGCCACCACGCCGTTGCGCGCCGGTGAGCATCTGGCGGTCGGCCGGCAGTGGGTGCTGCCGCCGTATCGCGGGAACTCGCCGGTGATGGACGTGATCCGGTGGCGGGCGATCGGCGACTGCCTGCGGGCCGAGCGGCTGGCATGGTCGTACATCGAGGTACGGCATCCCGGCCAGGCGCGGCAAAGGTACGGGATGCGTGACATCTCCGCGCGACCACGGCCGGGGGCTGACGCGTACACCCTGCTCGTTCATGACTGGCGTGCGGTGCCGGCGCGGGCGTGGCTGGAGCGGACGCACCACCTGCGCGCCGCGGGCCCCGACGGCGGTCCGGGCGCCGCGCGGCTGGCGGTGCTGTCCCAGGCGGAGTTCGCCGAGGCGGTACGCAAGGCGTTGCGCCAGTTGCCGCGGCCGGACGCGCTGGCCGCCTCCCCGCTGACGCGCACCAGGCTGATCGCCGAGCGGGCCGGGCAGAACCCGGCCACGGCACTGGGCGACCTGCTCCGTCAGGCGATCGACGACCTGCGTGCGGATCCGCGCTCGGTCAAGTCCCACCGGGCGCTGTCCGTCACGTTCCTCCGCGGCACGCCCACCCAGGAGCTGGCCGCGGAACGGCTCGGCCTCCCTTTCACCACCTACCGCCGCCATCTGAGCGCCGGCATCGAACGTGTCTGCGCCGACCTGTGGCACCGGGAGTTGTACGGCGCGTACCGGTCCACCTGAGCCGTCAGACCGAGGGCGTGTGTCAGCCGGCCAGCGCGAACCCGGCCGCCGCCTCCGCGTGCAGCCGGGCGCTCGGCAGGACCGGGATGGCGCTGTCCTTGTCACTGATCAGCAGCTCGATCTCCGTGCAGCCGAGAATGACGCCTTCGGCGCCGTCGTCCGCGAGGTCCTCGATGATCCGGGCGTACGCGTCCCTGGACGATTCCCGGATCACCCCGCGCACCAGCTCGTCGAAGATCACGCGATGGACCAGGTCCCGCTGCTCACGGCGCGGGACGACCACGTCGAAGCCGTGCGCGGCGAGCCGGTCGCGGTAGAAGGGCTGCTCCATGGTGAAGCGCGTGCCCAGCAGACCGACCTTGCGCATCCCCCTGGCGTGGACCTCCGCGCCCACGGCGTCGGCGATGTGCAGCACGGGCACGCTCACGGCCCGCTCCACGTCGTCGCTCACCCGGCTGAAGGTGTTGCTGCAGATGAGCAGGAGGCCGGCGCCGAGATCCGCCAGTTTCCCGCCCGCGTCGGTCAGCAGCGTGCTCACCTCGTCCCAGCGGTCGGCGAAGATGAGGTCCTCGACGGTCGTGTAGTCGACCGACCAGATGAGGCTGTTGGCGGAGTGGCTGCCGCCGAGTCGCTCGCGTACCCGCTGGTTGATGATCTGGTAGTAGATCACCGTCGATTCCCAGCTCAACCCGCCGATGAGACCGATAGTGCGCATGGAAGTCCGTTTCGTGAGCTTGTGCGGGCAGGCCAGGCGGAGGTCCTGCTCATGTCGAAGACCAGAGGCCGTCCGGCCGTTCCCTCCGCCGGAACGGCTGCCGCTTCGCTCAGGTCGGCGGCGCCGCCAGCGCGCGGGCGCAGGCGCCGAGCCCGATCTCGCTGGAGGCCTTGACGAACACCACGTCTCCCGGTTCGGCGAGCGCGGCGGCCAGCCGGGTGGCCCCGGCCACGTCCTCGACGGTGTGCACGGCCACGCCCTGGTTCGAGGACTCCGCCGCCTCCGCCATCGCGAGCGGGTCTCCTGCTCCGACCGCGATCAGCACGTCGAAGCGGAGGTCGGCGACGAGCCGGCCCATTTCCGCGTGCCGGGCGCGGGAGGCGCCCGCCTGCTGCCCCATCGCGCCGAGCACGGCGACGGTACGGCGGTCGCCCGCCAGGGCCGTCACCGCCCGCAGCCCGGCCCGCATGGATTCGGGGCTGGCGTTGTAGGCGTCGTTGACGATGGTGATGCCGTCGGGTCGTTCGACGATCTCCAGCCGGCCCGCCGAGCGCCTTCGTGCGGCGGTCAGCCCTTCGGCGATCTCGGCGACGCCCAGGCCGAGTGCGGTGGCGACGGCGGCGGCGGCCAGGGCGTTGCTCACCTGGTGCTCGCCTATGAGGTCGAGCTCGACAGGGGCACGGCCGGAGGGCGTCACCAGCTCGAACGCGGTTCGCGCGCGGCCCGCCGGCCGCACGTCCTCGGCCCGCACCCGCGCCTCCGCCGACCGGCCGTACAGCAGGATCCGGGCCCTGGTGCGGCCGGCCATGCCCATGACGTACGGGTCGTCGGCGTTGAGCAGGGCGAACCCGTCCGCCGGAAGCGCCTCGACCAGCTCGCCCTTGGCCGCGGCCACGTCGGCCGGCCCGGCCCCCATGCGCTCCACATGTGCGGTGCCGACATTGAGCACCAGCCCGACCTGGGGCGGCGCGAGCCCGGTCAGGTACGTCAGGTCGCCCTTACGGCCCGCCCCCATCTCCAGCACCAGGTATCGGGTGGTGGCGTCGGCACGCAGCACGGTGAGCGGCAGCCCGAGCTCGTTGTTGAACGACCTGTCGGTGGCGACGGTCGCGGCGTGCCGTTCGAGCACCTGGGCCAGCAGATCCTTGGTCGTGGTCTTGCCCACGGAGCCGGTCAGGCCGATCACGGCCGGGCTGATGTGTTCGAGCAGGTGCCTGGCCAGCAGGCCGAGCGCGAGCTGGACGTCCTCGACCACGAGGGCGGGCACGCCGACGGGCCTCGACGCCAGCACGGCGACGGCGCCGCTCGCGATGGCGCCGGCCGCGTAGTCGTGGCCGTCGACGCGGGCGCCGGCCGTCGCGGCGAACAGGCCGCCAGGCACCACCTCGCGGGAGTCGACCGCCGCGGGCGCCGTCACCAGCGCCCGCGGGTCGCGTACGTCATGCAGGCTCGCGCCGACGACCTGCGCGATCTCGTTCAGCGTCATGGGGATCACGAGCCGCTCCTGGCGAACGCGAGGTCGATGAGGCGGCCCAGCAGGTCCGGGTACGGGATCCCGCTCGCGGCCCAGGCCCTGGCGTAGACGGAACGGGAGGTGAAGCCGGGCATGGTGTTGATCTCCAGCACGTACAGGCGTCCCGTGTCCTCCTCGTAGAGGAAGTCGACGCGGGACAGGCCGTAGCCGTCGATCGCCCGGAAGGCGCGCAGCGCCAGCTCGCGCACGTTCTCGGCCACCCGGTCCGGCAGCTCGGCGGGGATGATGGCGATCTCGGCCTGGCTGAGGTATTTGGCCTCGTAGTCGAGCCAGTCGCCGGGCACGATGAGCTCGCCGGGCACCGAGGCGTCCGGGGTGTCGTGGCCGCCGAGCACGCCGCAGATGAGCTCGCGCGCGGTCACGCCCTGCTCGACGATGACCACCCGGTCGTGGGCCAGCGCCAGCTCCACGCCCGCGCGCAGCTCCTCCATGGAGGTGACGCGTGAGATGCCGATGGAGGAGCCCATGCCGGCCGGTTTGACGTACATCGGCCAGTCGAGCGACTTCACCAGCCCCCAGGGGTCGGTGGTGGTGCGCCATTCGTGCTCGGTGAACCACACATAGGGGGTGACCGGAATGTCCTCCGCCAGGAACGTGCGCCGCATCGCGACCTTGTTCATGGCCACGGCCGATGCCAGGACGCCGCAGCCCACGTACGGGATGCCCAGCGTCTCCAGGTGCCCCTGGACGACGCCGTCCTCGCCGAACGGCCCGTGCAGCGCGGGGAAGACCACGTCCGCCCGATCGCGTCGCAGCTCCATCGGCCACCTGCCCTGGCGGTCGATGATGACGGCGACGGGCTCGTACCGATCCTTCGGCAGTGCGTCGAGCACGGCCTGCGCCGACTGCAGCGACACCTCATGCTCGGCGGACGGGCCGCCCGCCAGCACGGCCACGCGCACGCGTTCAGTCACGATCGATCAGCCTTCCTCGGTCTTTCTCAGGGGCACGGAGACGGCACCGCCGGCGGTGGGGTGTCCGCCGTCGCAGGGCCTGCTGAGTGTCGTCTCCTCGCCTGACCGATTCCCAGGCCATTCGCTGTCCAGTTCCTGACCGGAGCGCACCGGCGGCCTGCCACGACCGGGTCGATCCCCGGGCGCTCCGGATGATGCCGATCCGTCCTGGGCAGGTCGCCGACCTGGCGCTCGGCGGAGCTCGGCTCCTCGAAGACGGTGCCCTCCGGCTGCGGGCGAACAGCTTCACACCGAGCTCCCGCTCACTGGTGCGAGGGGTGATGGCGGGTAGTCGTCCACGGTCATGGAGTTGCACAGGCGGGCGCTCTTGGTGGTGAGGCGGAGGAGGGCGCGGCCGGGTCCCGCGGGCAGGGCGGAGATCAGGCGGGCGCCCTGCGCCAGCCCCGTGACGCCGAGGCGGGACGTGGGGATCACGTCGCGGTGGTGGTGGTCGAGCTCGCGCTCGCTCCGGAACAGGAACAACGCCCGCGCGTCGCCGAGGTGCCGTGCGCCGTACATGCCGGCCGTACGGCCGACGCCGAGGAGCTCGCCGTCGAGGCCGGCGGCGTTGGGCAGGGTCAGCACCCCGAGGTGGGCCCCGATGAAGGCGCTGAGGCGGGACTCGTCGCCGAAGATCTTGGAGAGGTCCACCCGGACGGACGGCGTGCGCCCTCCGGGTGGAGGGTCATCCGGCTCGTGCCGGTGGCCCGTTCCTCGACGCGCGGGAGCACGCCCATCTTCGCCGAGATGTTCATCGCGGGCCGGAACAGGTCCACCGCGTGGCCGCCGGTCTTGCGCAGAGCCGGCGCGCGCTCGACGACGGTGACGGCGAAGCCCTGCCTGGTCAGCCAGTACGCCAGCACCGGACCGGCGACACCGGCACCGGCACCGGCACCGGAGACGAGTATCCGCATCAGCATGCCCTTGTCTCTGACCGCTCAGTCCGCCTGCGCGGCGAAGGCCAGCAGGGGTACGGCGGTCCGCGCGGGATCCTCCAGGATGGGCGAGTGTCCAAGGCCCGGCAGCAGCTCGACCCGAGCGCCCGGAACGGTGCGGTAGTCGGCGGCCGACGAGGACCGCCACCTCCGGTCGTCCTCGCCGAAGATCACCAGCAGCGGCTTGCCGAGCGGCCTCAGCCGGTCCGGGAGCTCCTGCCGCCCCAGGTAGCCGAGGGACGCCTTCATGGTCATGGTGAGGGTGTGGTAGGTCATCGTGCGCACTTCGTCCAGGAGCTCCTGGGGAATCCGGTAGCCCGGGCGGCTGAAACCGGTGCTCGCAAACTGGCGGATCTGCTCGTCGGTCGGGGGCCACTGCGACGGTCCGATGGCGGCGGACTCCGGCGCGATGTAGGCGCCCAGACCGGGTCCGGTGTTGATGAGCACGAGCGCGGTCACCAGGTCGGGCCGCTGCTCGGCGAGGGCCGTGGCGGTGTAGCCGCCCGAGGAGTGGCCGACCACGATGGCGTGCTCGACGCCGAGCCGGTCCAGTGCCGCGCCGACCCGGTGTCCCTGGTCGGGGATCTCGTAGCTGCGGTCGGCCGGTTTGGCGGACCGGCCGTGGCCGAGCAGGTCGATCCGGATGACACGATGCGATCCGGTCAGCAGCGGAACCAGCGGGTCCCACGAGCGGGCCGAGGCGGCGGACCCGTGGATGAGCAGGAGTGCGGGTGCGTCGCGGGGGCCGTCCTGGCACACGTGGATGGTGCCGTCGTCCAGAGACAGGATCGAGCTCTCGGTGGTCTCGGCGCCGTCGCTCACGTACGGTCCGCCGTCAGAAATGGTCATGAGGCCACTGTCGCGGCCGGTGCGCGGTGGTGGATTGGACGAATGTTCCCTCAGCGGGCTCGCGTAGCATGGGGTCGTGCGGACGTTCGTCCACGGTGAGGCCGTGTGGGGTGTCGCGTGCCCGCAGCGGCCCAGCCGGGTGGCCGGTGTCACGATGGCCGGGTTCCGTGTCCGTGACCTGGACGCACTCCGGATGGTCCCGCACCCGGCCGTGACGCTGCTGCTGGAGTTCGGCTCCGGCTCCCCCGTCCTTGACGGTGCCGCGGGGCGGCAGCGGGGAAGCGTCGTCGCCGGGCCCGGGCTCGGGTCCGGAGGCGCGGTCTGGGCGCGGGGTGAGAACGTCGAGTGCGTGCAGGTGCGGCTGTCCCCGGTGATCGCACGCGCGGTTCTGGGCGCCTCCCCCGCCGAGCTGGACGGCACCGTGGTGGCCCTCGACGACCTGTGGGGCCGGGAGGTGTCACGGATCCGTGAACGGCTGGCCGAGGTCGCGTCGTGGCAGGATCGCTTCGCGCTGGTGGACGCGCTGCTCGCCCGCCGCTGCGAGGCGGGGCCGCCGGTAGACCCGGAGGTGGCCTGGGCCTGGGACCGGATCGTCGGTGGCCGCGGCCTGGTCCGGGTCGACCGGCTGGCGACCGAACTCGGATGGAGCCGCAAGCGGCTGTGGTCCCGCTTCCGGTCGCAGATCGGCCTGCCGCCCAAGCGCGCCGTGAAGCTGGTCCGCTTCGACCATGCCGCCCACCGCCTGGTCGCGGGACAGGACGCGGCCCGGGTCGCGGCCGACGGCGGCTACGCCGACCAGTCCCACCTGCATCGGGACGTCATGGCGTTCACCGGGGTCACTCCCGCGACCGTGGCCGGCGAGCCGTTCCTGGCGGTTGACGACATCGCCTGGACCGGCCCCGGAACACCCGCCTCCGGCGTCCCGCGCCGGTAGTCGGTCGTCGGGCTGCGGCTTCGTGACAGGCGGGGCCGGCCCTGGTCAGGGAGCGGCGTGTGCGGGTGCCTGATCGGCTTGGCCGCGGTCGATGTGATCGGCGTGGAAGAGGCCCTGGGCGAGCAGTTTCCGCACGTGTTCGTCGGCGGCGGTGTAGTAGACGAAGGTGCCCTCGCGCCGGCCCTTGACGAGCCCGGCCAGGCGCAGTTTGGCCAGGTGCTGGCTGACCGCGGTGGGGGCGGCGTCGGCGAGCTCGGCCAGGCAGGCCACCGATGACTCCCCCTGCAGCAGCGCCCACAGGATCTTGATGCGGGTGGGGTCGGACAGCAGCCGGAACGACTCGGCGGCCAGGTGCACCTGTTCCTCGTTCGGCATGTCGAAGTCGGGCAGCGAGCTGTGCATGGGATCAGCATATCCCCGAACCTCGCTACTTGCATATCTGCGTATGTACGCATATACGATGCTTCGGTGATTACAGACCTGAGAACGCCCGAAGCCGCCGCACCTCCGGCGGCGAGTTCCCGGCCGGTGCGCTGGTGGCGCTCCGGCGCCGGCTCGCTGCCGGAGGTGCGCTGGGCGATCGCCGCCACCGCGCTGTTCGCCGCCGGCGGCCTGACCCAGCTCGCCGGCGCGCCGGGCTGGCTGTGGTGGAGCCTGTATCTGGGCTGCTACGCCGCCGGCGGCTGGGAACCGGGCCTGGCCGGGCTCAAGGCGCTGCGCGAGCGCACGCTGGACGTCGATCTGCTGATGGTCGTCGCGGCGATCGGCGCGGCGGCGATCGGGCAGGTCTTCGACGGCGCCCTGCTGATCGTCATCTTCGCCACCTCCGGCGCGCTGGAGGCCCTCGCCACCAAACGCACCGAAGACTCCGTGCGCGGCCTGCTGGACCTGGCCCCGGACCAGGCCACCCGTATCGGCGACAGCGGCGGGGAGGAGGTCGTGGCCGCCGCCGACCTGCGGGTCGGCGACGTCATCCTGGTACGGCCGGGCGAGCGCATCGGTGCCGACGGCCAGGTGGTGGCCGGGGCCGGCGACGTCGACCAGGCCACCATCACCGGTGAGAGCCTGCCGGTGGACAAGCAGGCGGGCGACGAGGTGTTCGCCGGCACGGTCAACGGCTCCGGCGCGCTGCGCGTACGCGTCACCCGGCCGGCGTCGGAGACGGTCATCGCCCGGATCGTCGCGCTGGTCGAGCAGGCCGGCGCCACCAAGGCGCGCACCCAGTTGTTCATCGAGAAGGTCGAGCAGCGCTACTCCGTGGTGATGGTCGCCGCCACCCTCGCCCTGTTCGCGCTGCCCCTGCTGTGGGGCACGCCGGTGCAGGAGAGCCTGCTGCGGGCGATGACGTTCATGATCGTGGCCTCCCCGTGCGCGGTGGTGCTGGCCACCATGCCGCCGCTGCTGGCCGCCATCGCCACCGCCGGCCGCAACGGCGTCCTGGTCAAATCGGCCGTGGTGATGGAACGACTGGCCGACGTCACCCACGTCGCCTTCGACAAGACCGGCACCCTGACCGAAGGCCGCCCGCACCTGGCCCACCTGCGCGTCCTGCCGACCCCGGCGACCCCGGCGGCCCCGGCGGCCCCGGCGGGAGGCTCGGGGAGCGGCCACGACGGCGGCGCACGGGCCGAGCGGCTGCTCGCGCTGGCGGCCGCCGCCGAACAGGGCTCAGAACATCCGCTGGGCCGCGCCATCGTGGCCGCCGCTCACCACCAGGGCGTGCCGCTCCCCCCGGCCGGCGACTTCGCCGCTCTGCCGGGGCGGGGCGTGCGCGCCCAGGTCGGCGGCCAGGTGGTCGAGATCGGCAGCCCCGCCCATCTGCTGGCGGAGACCGCGTCCGGCGACGCGGGCGGTGAAGCCGGGTGGGCGCGCGCGGCGGTGGCCGAGCTCGAACAGGAGGGGCACAGCGCCGTACTGATGCTGCTGGACGGGCGTCCCGTCGCGGTGTTCGGCCTGGCCGACCGCGTACGGGCCGGTGCCGCCGCCGCGGTCGCGCAGCTCACCGGCCTGACCGGCACGACTCCGATCCTGCTGACCGGCGACAACCCCGGCGCGGCCGCCCGGGTGGCCGGCCACGCCGGGATCACCGACGTGCGGGCCGGCCTGCTGCCCGAGGACAAGGTGCACGCGGTACGCGAACTGCAGCGGCGCCAGGCGCGGGTGGCGCTGGTGGGCGACGGCGTCAACGACGCTCCCGCCCTGGCCACCGCCCATGCCGGGATCGCGATGGGCCGCACCGGCGCCGACCTGACCCTGGACGCCGCCGACGCGGTCATCACCCGCGACGAGCTGGCCACCGTCCCGGCCGTGCTCGCCCTGGCCCGCCGCGCCCGCCGCCTGGTCGTCGCGAACCTCGTCATCGCCGGTGCCTTCATCGCCGTGCTGGTGGCCTGGGACCTGTTCGGCGACCTACCGCTGCCGCTCGGCGTGGCCGGTCACGAGGGCTCCACCGTCATCGTCGGCCTCAACGGGCTGCGGCTGCTACGCGACGCCGCCTGGCGACGCGCCGCCGGGGGCCACTGACGGCCCACGGGCGGGCGCCGCGCGATCGGCCCGCGCCCGCAGCCCCGGCGTCGTCCGGCATACCGTCGGCCGCCTGGGGCCGCATGACCAAGGGGCGCACGGGCGAGTTCAAGGAGTTGAAGAACGGCGTCGGGATGAAGAGCGAGTCGGTCAACAAGGGCTCCGGCCAGACGCACTACAGCCGTGGTGTCCCGCTGAGGAAGAACCACACCTACCGTACGACGTTCTTCGACGGCAAGTATCGCTGCAAGGCCGAGTGGACCTACAAGTGACCGTGAGCACGCCCCACGTCCCGGCCGGCTACGACTGGCGCAGGACATCGTCCACCACGGTCAACGACAGGGTCTTGTAGCCGACCGAGTCGAACAGCACGGTGATCCGGTCGTGCTCACGGCTCATGACCGTCCCCGGCCCCCACATCGTGTGCGTCACCTTCGCCTGCACAGGGAACTCGCCACCTTCGGGGGCCGGCTCCGGCGGCTCGCCGTCCTGGCAGGTGTCGCACGAGCCGCACGGCCCGGCGTACGGCTGGCCGAAGTATTCGAGCAGGAACCGGCGGCGGCAGCCCCGGGTCTCCGCGTAGCCGCGCATCATGTCGATGCGGGAGTCGTCCACGCGGTGCCGCGCCTCGTCCAGCTCGACCGCCCGCGCGACGGCCTGCTCCGGGGTGAGCGCGCGGGCGGTGTACCGCAGGTCGCCGTCGCCGGACACGGAGAGGGCGCCCGCGCGTTCCAGCAGGTTGACGAGCCGGGTGAGGTGGGAGGTGCTCACCTTGAGCAGCGCGGCCAGCTCGCTCGCGGGCACCTTGCCGGCGTGCTCGCGGGCCAGCGTCGCCACCCGCAGCAGCGCGTCGGCGTCGGCCCGGCCGCCGGTGAAGAACCGGCGCAGGCCCAGGTCCTCCTGCCGGTAGAACAGCACCGCCGAGGCCGGCGCGCCGTCCCGGCCCGCCCGGCCGATCTCCTGGTAGTAGGCGTCGGGCGACTCCGGCGGGGCGGCGTGCAGTACGTAACGCACGTCCGGCCGGTCGATGCCCATCCCGAACGCCGAGGTCGCGACGATGGTGTCCACGTCGCCCGCGGTGAACAGATCGTGTACGCGGGTGCGCTCGGCGGAGCGCATGCCCCCGTGGTACGGCTCGGCCCGGCGTCCCATGGCGGCCAGCTCGGCCGCGTACTCCTCGGTCTCCCTGCGGGTGGCGACGTACACCAGGCCGAGGCCCTGGCGGGAGGCGGCGTACTCGATCAGGGCCTGGCTCTTGTCCTGCGCGCGGACGAAGCGCCGGACCTCCAGCGAGATGTTCGGCCGGTCGAATCCCCTGACGATCTCCACCGGCGCGGACAGCCCGAGCGAGCGGACGATCTCCTCGCGGACGTTCGGCGCGGCGGTGGCGGTCATCGCGACCACCGGCGGATGCCCCAGGCGCTCGATGACCTTCCCGAGGCGCAGGTAGTCAGGGCGGAAGTCGTGCCCCCAGGACGAGACGCAGTGGGCCTCGTCGATCGCGATCAGCGACGGCCGGGCCTGCGCGAGCCGTTCGACGACGTCGGGCTTGGCGAGCTGTTCCGGCGACAGGAACACGAACGCCGCGTCGCCCGCCGTCACCCGCTCCAGCCCGGCCGCCACGGAGGAGGTCGAGTTCACCGCCACGGCGCCGCCCGCGTCGGCCTTGAGCAGGCCGGTCACCTGGTCGCGCTGGAGCGCGATGAGCGGCGAGACGACGACGGCGGGGCCGTCGAGCAGCAGCGCCGGCACCTGGTAGACCGCCGACTTGCCGCCGCCGGTCGGCATGACGAGCAGCACGTCACGCCCGTTGAGCAGGTGTTCCATCGCCTCCTGCTGCCCCGGGCGCAACCGCGGCCAGCCGAAGCTCCGCCGGGCCGTGGCCCGTAACCGCCGCCCCTGCCGTCCGAACCGGCCCTTCAGCCTCATCCACAATCCCATGCCACCCATCCTCCACTCGGTGGGGCGCCCATTACCCGCGCTCGCGCGCCGCATGCCCGATCGGGCGATCGGTTGCGGCGATCAACTGGTGGTTGCGGCGGCTCGGCGGCGTAGGCGAGACTTCATCGGCAGTCGTGAGGTGGGCCGGAGGGGACGATGAGCACCACTGGCAAGGGCAACGCCTATCTGGACCAGGTCGTCGCGCAGCAGGCCGTACTCGAGGACGATCTGCGGTCGCGCCGCGGCGCCCCCGGCGAGCCGCCGCCCGGGGCGGGCCCGCTGGTCAAGCGCGAGCGAGCCCTGGGCGGGGCGGTGGCCGAGAAGGCGACGCCGGGCCCGGTGGACGTGCGGATCACCGGTTTCTGGCGCTGGAAGAACGTGCTCGTCCCGCCCAACGCCTTCGTGGTCCACACCCGGCGTGGCCGCGAGAACCCCCTGCACATCGGCCTGGGCGTGTCGTTCCGCTTCAACCCCGCCACCGACTCGTTCCTGGTCGTGCCGGGGGCCACGCAGACGATCCTCATCAACGCCTACTGCATCTGCCGCGAGCTGCAGGGCGTCCTGGTCCAGGGATACGTGCAGTGGGGCATCCAGTCCTTTCCCACCGCGTACCGGAAGCTGGACTTCGGCGACCAGGCCGACCCGATGCGGCTGGTCAACCTGCAACTGCGAGAGCAGGCGGAGGCGGCCATCAAGGACAAGGTCGCGACCATGGGCGTGCGCGACGTGCTCAGCGACAAGCAGCCCATCATCGAGGAGCTGACGGCCCGGCTGCGGGCGGTGGCCGAGGGCGAGGACAACACCGACCAGGGGCTCGGGCTGCGCATCGTCACCGTCCAGATCAAGGAGGCGGTCGTCAGCTCGTCGCGGCTCTGGGAGAACCTGCAGAAGCCCTACCGGGCCGAGCAGGGACAGGTCGCCCGCCTGGCCGAGCTGGAGTCGGAGGAGGCGATCGCGCAGCGCGAGATGGCGGCCGAGCGGCTCAAGGAGACGCAGCGCCTGGAGTACGAGCGGGAGCTGGCCGAGCTGCGGGCCCGCAACGAGGCATGGCAGTTCGACACCGAGGTCGCCGAGCGGCTGCGGCGTACCCAGCGCAAGCACGACGACACCAGGGCGGTGGCGGAGCTGGAGACCGAGACGACCCGGCACGCGCTGCGGATGGAGCGCGAACGGCACGCCGAGGAGGCCGAGACCGGCCGGCTCCGGATCGAGCGGGAGCGGGAGCTGAAGCGCCTGGAGCTCGACGGCGAACTGGAGCTGGCCCGCTCCCACGTGCTGGCCGACCACGAGCGGGCGCTGCTCGACGTGGAGCGGACGCGGCTGCGGGCCGACATCGACAACCAGCAGACGCCGGCCAGCCTGCAGGCCAAGCTGATCGGGCTGCTGCCCGAGATCATGGCGAAGCTCCCCAAGCCGGAGGAGCTGCGCATGGTGTCGATCAACGGGGGCGACCGGACGACCGTGTCGGGCCTGCTCGCCGAGCTCGCCGTGGTGGTCGGGGTCCTGCGATCGGCCATCGACGGCGACAAGCCGGGTCCTTGACGGCAGGCCCGGTTCGGAAGCTGATCTCGGCATTCGGCACAGCGGCCCCCGCCAGGGTTCCTGAGCTGCTCTGGCGGGGAGTTCGCGGCCGGGTGCAACCTTTCGTCCAGTCATGGCGGCGTTCGCCGCGTTCCCCTCGGCGGACTGCACGATCAGCGGGATCTCCGCCTTGTCGGCGTCGCCGTACTTCTACGCGAGCAACCGCGTGATGTCGAACAACCGCTCGTCCGGCAGACCCTCGGCCGGCAGCCGTTCGCTGTGACGGTCACCCGGTCGCCGGTCAGCAGGGGATCTTGGACGTGGATGCGTTCGCCGACAGCTTGGGGAGCCCGTCGGCCACGTCCACGGCGACCAGCGCGCTGGAGTCGACGACGGCCAGCCGCAGCTTCGGGCTGTTCGCGGTCTCCTCGTCGAGGTCGAGTCCCTCGACGGCGTGCTTCCGCGGGTCGAGCACCTCGAAGTGCTCGCCGAGGTAACGGTAGGTTTCGCGATCGAAGATCATCACGCTGCGGGAGCCGTCCCTCTCCAGCGCGACCCCGATGCCGGGGCGGCCGACGGCGTCGACCGTCTCGGGGATCAGCTTGATGCCCTTGACCTCGGCGGCGATCCTGTAGAGCTCCGGGGTCACGCTTGGCCGGACCGCGGCGGCGCGGATCAGCGTGCTGATCGTGTTCCAGACGTCGGGCCCTCCCTCGGCGACCTTCTTGCGCAGTTGGTCAGGGGTGACGCCGGCCATGCCGGCGTAGGTCAGCGCGCCGCTGGGTGCCTGCTTGCAGTCGGTCTCGAAGAGACGGTCGCTCACCTCGCTCGTGTGGGGGAACTTGGCGCGCGGCATTCCCGGCGCGTCCGCCCGGCTGGTTTCGCGCTCGCGCATCAGCCACGGCTTGGGGCCTGTGGCGGGCTCCCAGCGCTCCTCCAGCAGGGACACGCGCAGTGGCGCCAGGTCCCGCCGGTCCGGTTCGGGCTTGTCTGCGAGGAGCGCTCCGGCCGTCTCCTCGTAGGTGAACTCCGCCCACGCCACCAGCAACAGCACGTCGCGATCACCCGCCTTCAGCCCGGCGATCGCCGACAGGAGCGGGCGGTTCACCGCCAGCGTCGTCACCCCGTCCTCCACCAGCCCGGCCGACGCCGGCCTGGCGCCGTCGAGCATGGTCGCCTGGTAGTGAGACAGCTCGGTACGGCGGCGCCGGTGGATGACGTTGGTCGCGATGCCGTACAACCAGGGGCGGGCGTTGCCGTGCTCGGCGTTGTAGCGGCGCCGGTGCTGGAAGGAGGTCAGGAAGGTCTCCGAGACGATGTCGTCGGCAGCCTCGTCGCCGAGCCTGCGGGAGGCGAAGCGGTGGAGCGCCGGGGCGTACCGGTCGAAGATCTCGGCGAAGACCTCCGGCTCGAGTAACGACCGGCTTAGCAGGGCCGCGTCCGCGCTGTCTGCAGTCGCGGTTGGTCCCGTCATGGGCCGCCTTTCCGTGCGAATTCGGGAACACCCGTACTTGCCGTGGGACGTCCCAATGGTTCAGGGGCCGGGGATCAGACGGGAACCTCGCGAGGCCGAAGACCGGGCGGCCGCTGACCCTGTGCCTCTCGATGCACGGCGAGCACAGGGCGACGTTGGCCATCGTCCCTGGACGGGGCGCCGGCGGCCACCACGGCCGCCCTCAACCGCTCCGGCGACGGGTGCGAGTACACCTGGCTGGAGGTGATGGCGGCGTGACCGGGCACAACACGGGAACGGCGGGACCTGGCGGTGGCGCCGTTGGGGTTGGGGCGGCGTCTCCCCGTTGGGGAGGGCCCGCGACTAGCTGCTCAGCGGCTGAGCCACCGGCGCCATCGTGGCTAGCCCGCGATGAACCGCCAGCCCTCGGAGAAGGTCGGCGCGTTGGTGGCTCCCCGCTGGACGCCCTGATCGAAGCATCGCTCGATCCGGTTCGGGATCGCCGGCCAGGCCCGCACCGTTTGGACGTCATAGACGACGTCGAACGCGTGCACTCCGTACTGGCCGGTCACCCGGCTGCGCGGGGCGACGACAAGGCTGGCGTCCACACCGATGGCCGTGGTCCGTTCCTGCACGATCTGGGTGCTGACGCTGGCCTGCAGGGATTTGGCCAGTTCCCCGGCCGTGCCCACCGTGGTGGTGATCTGGACCCGCCAGGTCCGCGACTGCGACGAGGTGAAGGTCGCGTTGATCGGTGTGTCGAGGGTGTTGTCGACCACCCGGGCGTCGCTGACGTTGAACGTCGAGACCGCGGAGACGGCGGTGTATCGATACCCTTCGAAGACGGCCACGCGGCCGACGGTGGTCTGCCGCCACACGATGTCGGAGTAGTTGGGGCACGGAATCACCGGACCGAAGTCGGTGGCGTGCGCGACGCCTGGAGTGGCGACCACCGCCAGGCCGGGAATCAGGGCCGCGAGCGCGGTGAACGCAGCGAATTTCCCGCGCCGGCCGTTTGACTTCTTCTCGACGGTTAACGAGTCATAAGCTTTTTCTCGCACGCCGGCCATCTTCCACCTTCGCTCCGCCTCGGGACCACGACCAGTCCGGGTATCCGGCACGAACATGCATACTGTGATCGGTATCAGGATGGCTGTCAACGGCCGGAAACGAAATTCCGTGGTGCTCTCCGAATGTGGGCGGACAGCCGATTTACGGTGATGAGATCATCGGCTTTCATGGCGGGCGTAACATTTATGAAACCCGGCTGGGCGCCGCCGTCATCCTCTGGCCATGGAGTCCAGCAACCAGTTGTAGCGCAGGCGCAGTGCGCGCTCCCAGCCGGCCGCCGCGGCGCCGAGCGTGAGCGTGAGGTTGAGCCATGCCGGCAGACGGACGGGCGAGGTGAACGTCCCGAAGCGCTGACTTACCGGGGGCAGCTTGAAGACCACTTCGATGAGCTGCGGGATGAGGAGAAGCAGCGGGATGACGAGCAAGACCAGCGAGCAGAAGGCGATCCAGCGGCTCAGCGCGGGGTGCTCGCGGTCGAGGTGCGCGCGGCGCCCTTCGCCGGAGCTGCGATCCGGGATGAGCCGGTGCTCGGTCCCCTCGGCGGTCACGTAGTGGCAGCGCTTGAGACCGAAGGCCGTCGGCGCCACCTCGATCGTGCCACCCTGAACGGGAAAGGCGGCGGGGAGCCTGGACTCGGCGTGATGCCTGCCGTCGAGGTACAGATGGGCCCTGCCCTTGCCGTCGTCGGACAGAAATCGCTGCACATGGCGTACGTCGATGGCGTAGACCACCGGCCGGCCATCATCGCTCTTCAGCGGAAGATAGAACAATGCCCGGGAAAGCGGCTGCCACCAGCGAAACCGCTTCAACGGACGCCCATTGCCGGGCTGGACACGTTGCACAGCCCGGCGTCTGCGCCATTCCTTGAACATTTCAGGCTCCATCTCGTTCACGGGAAAACGTCTCGGCGGCTGCGGCTTCTCCGGCCGCGCCGCACGCCTCTGGACGGCACCATGGGCGGCAAGCTCCTGCCCATGGCGCAGCGGCAGGAGCTTGCCGGTTGACCTCAGGAATCTCTGGGGTCAGGGGTCCTCAACGTGGCCGCCGACGATGGGTCACCTGACCGGTTCAGAGCTTGCACCGGGCCTCTTCGGCCGGGGACTTGAGGTCGATGAGGTAGGCGGCCACGGTCTCGTTGACGCAGGCGTTGCCGGCCAGGAGGGCGCCGTGCTGCTCGCCCTCGACGGTGAGCAGGCTGCCGCCCAGTGCCTTGGCCAGGTTGATGCCGCCCTCGTGCGGGGTGATGGCGTCGCCCGTGACGGAGACCGTGAGCGTATCGGTCAAGCCCTTGATGTTCGTGGCGTACGGGTAGCCGAGCGTCGGCTTGACGGGCCACTGCTCGCAGCCGTCGCGCGCCTCCTTGATCGGGCGGCCGTGGTCGGTGAACGGCGCCGCCTTGAACCACGCCCGGGTCATCGCGGTCTCCTGCTTGGGCGTGTGGCGCTCCTCGTCCAGGCAGTTGATCGTCATCGTGGCCTCGAGCGAGTCGGGGTAGCCGCCGTCGGCGGTCCGCCCGTGGTAGCCGTCGCGCAGCTTCAGCAGCGTGTCGCCCTTGCCGGCCTTCAGCTCGGCCATGCCCGCGATCGCGGTGGGCCACATCGCCTCGAGGTACATCGCGGCCGTCACGCCCTCGACCGCCTGCTCGAACGTCAGCCCGCGCCCGTCGGAGGTCCGGGCCGGCTTGTCGACCAGCGGCCGGGCGAGTTGCTGGAAGGCCCTGGTGGCGCGCTTCGGGTCGGTGCCGAGCGGGCAGTCCTGCTTCTGCTTGTCGGCGCAGGAGGCGGCCATGCGCTCGAACGCGGCCTGCATCCCGGTGGCCTGCTGGATGCGTCGCTCGTGGGTGCCGGCGAGGGGGTCCATGGCCCCGTCGAGCACCAGCGCCCGGACTTTCTTCGGGAACATCTCGGCGTACACGGCGCCCAGCCGGGTCCCGTAACTGGTGCCCGCGAAGGACAGCTTCGCATCGCCCAGGGCCTGGCGCAGCACGTCCATGTCCCGCGCGACGTCGCGGGTGCCGACGTGCGCGAGCACCTGCTCGCCGCCAGAACGCTTGGCGCACTGCTCGAGGAGCCGGCGGGTCTCCCGCTCGGTCCAGTCGTCCAGGCCGGCGGGGATCGAGGAGATCTTCGCGCCGAGGTCACGCTCGGCGTCGGTGTAGCAGTCGAGCGCCGGGGTCGAGGCGCCGACGCCGCGCGGGTCGAACCCGACCAGGTCGAAGCGCTCGGTGATCGGCGATTTCGCCCACACGGCGGCGGTCAGGGCCGCGTGCTCCGTACCGGGGAAGCCGGGACCGCCGGGGTTCAGCACGAGCGACCCGATCGGATCCTTGCCACGCGCGGGCACCCGCAGCAGCGCCAGCTCCGCCTGCCTGCCCTTCGGATTCCGGTAGTCGAGCGGCACCTTGAGCCGCGCGCACTCGGCCTCGACGGCCGGTACGCCCGGCGGCAGCTTCGGATCGCACGGCTTGAACACCGGTTTCTGCCCGTAGAAGCGGTCCAGACCGCCGCCGGACGGGACGGCCCGCCCGGCGGCCTGCTCGGCGCCGGCGGCCTGGCCGGCGCACGCGCCGAGCAGCAGCGTCAACGCCACGGCGCCCATGACGACGGCCGATCTCTTGCGATATGACATGTGCTTTCTCCTGTCGTCGGAGGTGATGATCGACCAGGGGTACGCGGCACCGCGGAGGGCGTGGACGCGCTGGAATCAGGACGCGTGACTCCAGGCCGGCCGGCCACGGATGCTCGGCCGGCTCGCGACGCGACCGCCGGCTGCGCCTCCCCTGGGTTCCGGCAGTCGCGGACGGCTGGGCACATCCACCCGCCGCGCACCGAAGCGCATGGAGAACATCCAAAACTATGACGTCGCGTCCGAGTCAATTCGCGTACGGAACGGCGCATCGGCCCGGCAGGACGCCCGAGGTCCACAGGATGGCCCCGTCCGGGGAGCGCAATGAACGGCAGAAGCGCGCGCTGAGTTGTGGATTGACCGGTACCGCCGGCGCGGCAGTGTGGTCCCACTACAACTACTAAGGCGTGAACCTGCGTGGAATCGTATCTGCGAATCACCCATGGGACCTTCGCGCCTTGAACTGACGGGGTCGGCGCGTGATCAGCCTGGCATTTCGCTGGCAGAGGCGACTCAAAAGCAAACGAAATCGTCGTTGGCGATTCGAGGGCTAGGGAAAGCATGAAAGGCAAACTGTTCGCTTCGGTTCTGATGGGCCTCCGCGTTCGGCCCGGATTGACCGGTGTGGCCGGCGCGGCCACGTCCGACACCCGCAGCTCGCTTGCCGTGTGGTATACGCATTCGTATTACGTGTACGAGAGCGACTGCGACCACATGGGTCAAGCGCTTGTCAACACGGGCCAGATCCTCACGTGGACATGCGTGCCCGCGCAGTCGTCCAAGCCCCCATGGGGGCGCTTCGCGTCTTGAGCTGAATTCGTCAGGGCGCCGGCACGTTGCCGTTCGTCAGTTGCTTGATCAACCGGTCCGTGAAGAGCTGGTTCGCGAGGTGCTGCTGGTCGTTGAGATGGCGCTCGCCGTAGGCGACCAGCATCGAGGAGACGTCGGCGCCGAACTCGATGTCGGGCCAGTTCTCCAGAAGGGGCCGGTACTGCGTCACCATGTCGTCGGCGAGCTGTTCGATGGCCTCCTGCGGGGTGTCCGGGCCGAGTTCGGCGTAGCGCCGGAGCAGCTCGGTGGTGGCCGGGGTGAAGATGGCGTGCCGCTTCAGGGCGCCGGCGAGGGTGGAGGTGTCGCTCTCGCCGATCAGGTGGGAGATCAGGACGAGCTGCTCGTGCTCGTGGCGCGCCGTGTCGGGGGCGATGTCGGCGACGGCGCTGAGGGTGGGTCCGTAGGCGGCCATCTCCGGCGGCAGGTCGGGCATCGCGCCGTGGCGGCGGAGCCGGGCGATGTCCTCCCGCCGGCTGGTGAGCCGTTCGATCTCGGCGGCGGCCTGCCGGTCCAGCTCGTCGAGCAGCGCCTCGGCGGCCTGGGGATCGTCGAGTATGTCCGGCAGCGCGGCGAGCGGGAGGCCGAGCTCGGTCAGGCGGGTGATCCGCATCAGCCGGACCACGTGCCGTACGTCGTAGTCGCGGTAGCCGTTGACCGAGCGCTCGGGTTCTTCGAGGAGCCCGATCTGGTGGTAGTGCCGCAGGGTACGGATGGTGACGCCGGCGAGTGCGGCCAGTTCACTGCTGCGCAACGATCTTCTCCTTCGGCTCCGAACCCATCAGTACCCGGCGTAAGCCTTTCATCTGGTCGATCACCGCCGTCGCGGCACTCGTCCGGCAGTGCGCCTCGTCACCGCCTTGTCATGACATTTTGCAGGCTATGTCATGACGTCGCTGACGCTCGCACATCGCCGCCACGGACTTTCCCCGGGTAGCCCGCGGCAGCGCGGTGGTCAGGGGCAGGGCTGGTCGGCGCCGGTCACGGCGACCGCCGACCAGGCGGCCTGGACGGCGCGGTACTCGGCTCCGCACTGCCCGTAGAGTTCGCTCGCCGCGGCGAGCATCCCGGCGCGCGCGCCGGCGTAGTCGGTCGATGAGGTCCATTGCGTGGTCAGCGCGTGGAACCACAGGCGGGCGGCGGTGTCGCGGCCGACGCCGGTGACGGTGGCGCCGTCGCAGGTCGGGCTGTCGCCCCAGGCCGATGGGCCGCTGCCGTTGGCGAGCAGGAAGAAGGCGTGGTTGCCGACGCCGGAGGAGCGGTGCACGTCCAGGCTGCCGACGGTGGGCGACCAGCAGTCGGGGGACGCGCCGTCCCTGCTGGGCCGGTCCATGTAGCGCAGCGGCGCGGCCTTCCACACCTTCTCGCCCACCAGGTAGTCGGGCGTGTCGTTGGGGTTGGCGGCGAAGAACTCCACCAGGTTGCCGGCGATGTCGGCGGTGGCCTCGTTGAGCCCGCCGGACTCGCCGGTGTAGAAGAGCTTGGCGGTACGCGCGATCACCGAGTGGGTGGCCTCGTGCGCCACCACGTCGAGGGAGGTGTACGGGTTGGTGGTGACCCCGTTGCCGTCGCCGAAGCGCATGCAGTGGCACTGCGCGCTCCAGTAGGCGTTGGACAGCTTGTCGCCTTCGTGCACCCCGGCGTTCAGGGTGCTCGGCCCATCCGAGAAGTCGGAGTTCTCGACGAGGGTGTAGCCGAAGGTCTGCTTGTAGAAGTCGTACGTCACCGCGGCGCCCCACTGCACGTCCACGCCGTCCGTCTGCGGATTGCTCGGCTTGCCGTTGGCCCAGTCGCCGTCGGCGTCGGTGAAGTACCGCCGGGTGTCGGCGTCGTAGGTGCCGAAGGTGCCGCGCGTCGGGTCCTTCAGGATCCTCAGGGTCGACGTGCCGGACGTGGTGGTGGTGAGCGGCACGTCCCCGGAGTGGAAACCGTGACCGGTGTCGGCCTGTACGTCGTCGTAGGTGGTGCGCACCACGCCCGTCGCGGCGTCCACGAGCACGTGCAGGGCCGTGGGCAGGCCGTCCGGCCGGGTGCCGGTGACGAGCACGTCCCAGGCCGGCGCGGGCACACGGGCCGCGGCGGTGTCGCCGATCCCCTCGATCACCAGCCGCGGTGACCCGCTCGGCTCGTACGGGAAGCTCTTGGCCGCGATCGCCACGGCGGCCGGGCCGGACACCTGGGGCGTGGTGGACAGGGCGGTCAGCGGAGAGAGGGTACGGCTTTCCGGAGCCCGGTCCCCGTGCGTGATGACGTCTCCACCGAGCACGGGTAATCCCTGGTAGGTGCGGTCGTGGTGGATGTGCTCGACACCGTCGGGGCCGGTGACGGTGCGTACGGCGTGCAGTTCCTCGCCCGGAGCCGCGTACGCGGGCGGTGGGACGGCCACCAGGCCCGCCAGCATGACACCCGTCACCACAACGCTGGATAACCGCACATTTCCTCCGATCGCCCACCCAGGTGGGATGTACGGCGACACACCGAATGGCGGTCAAGGACCGTAATGCGAGATCTTGCCCGTCACCGTGACCATGGGTCAAGATCTTTGCACGGTCCGCCCCACCTCCCTGGAGGAGAGGGGTGAGGCAGCACGGTGACCGGCCCAGGTCTCCTGGCCCGTGGGCACATGGTGCATTCGTGACGTCGCTCGTGAACTGCTCCGCCTTGGCACACTGCTCCTATGCACAACGGACGACTCTTCACCATCGTGGGCGGGATTTTCGGTCTGATCGGGCTGGTGCTGCTCTGCGTCGGCATCGCGCTTGCCGCCTCCACGGCAAGCTTCCTCGGCTCGGCCGAACGGACCGACGGCACCGTGGTCTCGCTGATCGCACGGACCACCACGACCCGGGGGTCCGACGGCCATGCCCGCAGCGGCACGTCGTACTACCCGACCGTGGAGTTCGCCGTCGGCGGCAGGCGGTACACGTTCGTGAGTTCCACCGGTGGCAACCCGCCGTCCCACAAGGAGGGCGAGAGCGTACCCGTCGCCTACGACCCGGACGATCCGTCCGACGCGCGGATCGCGTCGTTCGGGTCGGCGTTCCTCGCTCCGCTGATCGTCGGCGGGCTGGGCGCGGTGTTCACCCCGATCGGGGCGGTCCTGTTCGTCAAGGGGCGGCGCATCGCCCGGTTGCGCGCCTGGCTCCGGGAGCAGGGCCGGCCGGTGTGGGCGGAGATCGAGCACGTGGGACGCGACTTCACCGTGCGGGTGACCAACCGGCACCCCTACGTCGTCCATGCGACGTGGCAGGATGAGCGCACCGGCCGGACGTACACCGCGACCAGCGACCACCTCCGCGACGACCCGGGCCCGCGCCTGCGGGGCCAGACCCGCGTTCGCGTGCTGTACGACGCGGCCGACCCGAGCCGCAACCTCGTTGATCTGGACGCGCGCCCATCCCTTCCCTGACGGGCCTGTCTACCGTGGCGTGTTTCGCAGTCCGCCGAGCGAGCTCCGGCATCAGGATGAACCTTGCCATGGCCTGGTGAAGCCGACATGAGGCGAGGCGCGACCGTCGGGGAACAACTGCTCGGCGTGGAAGGCGGCCTGAACGCCAGATCGGTGAACCGGCCCCTCTGAGGGCTCGCACGGTGTGCCTCCGCGAAGGGAGAAGAAGAGCCGAGTAACGCCTGGACCGGGTGGTGAGCGTCGTTCCTTCCCTCGGCAACCGGCCGGCCCGCCGGTCATGGTGCCGACCGTCCGTGAGAGGCGACCGGTCGACATGACGCTCTGGCGCACGAGCGCCGACGTGGATCACACGGCTTCGTTCTGGACGAGGCCGTGGAGGTCCTGGAGGTGACGCCGCCGCCCGGGTCCTACCCTCGGTGGCCGGTTGCCTCGCCGGCCACGCACCCGCCTGACCTGGGTCTTAACGATGTGCTCACGCTGCCCGAGCATGCTCCGACCACAGGTGCGCATCGAGCGCCATCGGGGACCGAAAGGGAAGCCGCGTATGTCAAGGGCAGTGGTGAACGGCGTCGTGCTGGAAGGCGACGTCGACGGGATCACGATCGTCAAAGGGTACTTCGGGCGAAAGAAGAAGAGGTGCATCAAGGGCTTCGGGATCTGCAAGGTGCGGGGGTTCCCGCCGTCCATCGAGGATGACCTGGGCCCTCTGGAGCGCCAGATCGCCGAGCCGCACGAGGACTTCTACGCCGCGTTCCTCCTCGACCCGGAGGAGGCCGTGATGGAGATCCGGTTCCTGGAGCCGATCCCCCACTTCGAGACCGACTTCTTCGTGGACGAGGGGTACGCGGGTGTCGAACGCCTCCTCCGCGACCTGTGCGGCTACCAGCAGATCCTGCCCACACTCGGTCAGTACCGCGCCCACCACGAACCGGACGCCCCCCACGGCGTCGTCACCCTCGACGTGTTGCTGGGACGCAGGAAGTGACAGAAATGACCCGCGCCCCTCATGCGACACGCCGGTGGACAGCCGGACCGGCCGCGGTGGCTCAGTGCGATCCAGACCCGATCAGCTCGTGGAGCTGCTGAGTCACGGGATCGTACGGGCGAGCGGCGAAGGTGATGCGCAGCCAGCCGTCGGCGTCGACTTGGAGGAGATCGTCGCGGATGGTCGGGTCGGCACCGCGCTCCAGGAGCAGGCGGATCACGGGGAGACGACCGCCCGGGATCGCCCAGTGCAGGCCGGTACGCCCGAGGTAGGGCGCGACGTCGGGGTGGACGCCGCGATCGAGGAACCAGCGTACGACCTCGGTCCGGCCGTGCTGGCAGGCATGGACGAACGCCTCCCCCACGATCTCCTCCGGATCATCGCTCGGCGGCAGCCGAGACGGAAAGCCCGCCCCGGTGTCGGCCAGGTCGGGGCGCGCCGGGGCGGCGTCCGGCCGGAGCCTGCCGTCCGCGTCGAAACAGGCCCGCACCAGGTCCAGCCGGCCGCAGGCGGCATACGTCCACAGCGCCTGCGGGACGACTCCGTACCTGGCGAGCAGGTCGACGACCTCCGTGTTGCCGTGGTAGACGGCGTTCTCCAGCGGAGTGATGCCCCATTTCCGGGCGCCAGGGTCGGCGCCGGCGTCGAGCAGCAGGCGCACGTAGGCGAGCCGGTCGAAGCGGGCCGCCCAGGTGAGCGGGAGATCCAGGTCGGTGGCCTTGCCGAGCAGGACCTCGACTGCGGCGCGCGGCACGCCGAGCTCCTTGTCGAGCCGGACACCGGGGATCGCCTCGGGGCCGGCGAGCAGGCGCAGCAGGGTGTCGGCCTGCTCCGCGGTCAGACCGGCCAGCCGATCGGCATCGCCGGCCAGCAGGGCTTCGGCCTCGCGGCGCAACTGCCGCCGCCGCTCCCGGCGTTCGCCGCGATCGCGCCGGGATTTCTCGGTGAACGACACGAGCTCCCGCCAGGTGGGGAAGCCGAGCTCCCGCGCGATGACCAGCCGCGCGTCGCGAAGCTCGACGGTCGCGGCCGTGCTCGCCGCCGTGGTGGCGGTCGTGGCCGTGGTGGCGTGCCGGGGCACGTAAGCCCGTAACCGCCGCAGCGCGCGGGGGTCGGCGCGGCGCAACTCGACGAGGAGGGCATCGGCCATCGCGGCGTAGATGCCCGGTCTTACCCCCATGAGGCGGGAGACCGGCCGTTCTTCGGTGGTGCCGCGGCTTTCGACGTGTACGCGGAACTCGGCCCAGGTCCGGAATCCGTGTTCCTGGGCGAGGACGAACAGGGCGTCGCTGAGCAGGAACCGCTCGGCGGCTCGACCGCCCAGCACGTCGGCGACCCGGGCTTCGGCCGTCGTGTCGGCCGTCGTGTCGCCCGCCGCGTACGCGTGATGCAGGTGTTTGGCCTGCTTGCGGTAGTACTCCAGGTTCGGATGGACCGGCAGCTCGAAATGGCGATCGGACATCGCGACCTCCTTCGTCGCCGAGGTCCGCTTGCCCGGCCGGAAAGAGGTGGGTCCTGTCCGGTGCGCTGACGTGCTGGTCGAGGTGGGAAAATCCCTGCCCGCGGACTGGCAGCGCCCTCGCACGCTCCCTTCAGAGTAGTGATCGCCTCCGCGTGGAGGCAACCGTCAGGAGGCGTCGAAGAGTCGACCTTCTCCCCGGGCACATGGCCAGACGGTCAGCGGAGCCCGAGCCGGCCCAGCATGCCGAGCTGGTCGCTGCTCCCCCACCGCTCCACCGGCTTGCCGTCGGCGAAGCGGCTGATCTGCATGCCGCGGAAACCGACCTTCTTGCCGGTGGCGGGGTGGCCCATGAGATCGCCCAGGTGGGTGCCGCTGATGGTGTGCTCGTCCTCTGTGGCGATCAGGTGCTCGATCTCGACGTGCAGGTCCGGGAACGCGGTGCGCATCTCGGCGAACAGCGCCTTGTAGCCCTCGGGGCCCGGCCCCTGCCCCGGCGCGGGATCGTGGTCCACGGCATGCTACGCGCGAGCAAGGGAAAGATCACATAGATGCTAACGATCAAGGCATGGAAGGGATGCGTCCACCGGCCAGGGCAGCCGGGGCTGGGCCAACGGGGCGTGCCCGCGCCGCAGCCCGACCGGTGGTGTGGCTGCCGTCCGGAGGTGGAAGGCCGTCTGGGACGGCTCCCCCGGCCGGAAATTGCTTTGCCACGTTGCGCCGCCCGTGCGAGGCTCCGCTGTGGGTTGGGCTCAGCGTAGGAGGCGTGGGTGAGCAGGTCCTCGATCTTGAATGTGACGTTCGATTGCTCCGACGCCGAGTCCATGGCGCGTTTCTGGAGCGAGGTCACCCGCTGGCCCCGCTCGAAAGTCGAGATGCCGGGCAACCCCTTCTGGTGGGTGGGCCCCGAAGGTGACGTCTACCCTCACCTCGTCTTCGTCGAGGTGCCGGAGCCGAAGCGCACCAAGAATCGCGTTCACCTCGATCTCATGCCACACGACGGATCACAGGATCAGGAAGTCGTCCGGCTCCAATCGTTGGGTGCACGCATCGTGGACGACCGCCGGGGCGTCAATCCTGGCGGGTGGGTCATGATGGCCGACATCGAGGGCAACGAGTTCTGCGTCGAGGGCGACGAGTAGCCGGGGCCACGCCCGCCACCTCGAGTGCCCCGGATTGGCCGGCCCGATGATGATCATCCCGGGCGGTCGTGATGCGGGTGCTTCCCGCGAACCCTGACGAAAGTAAGGGCGCGAGCTGGCCTTTCGGGCATGTCAGGCACAACCGCGTCGTTCCTACAGTGCTGCCCATGATCAGAACCCGCCGCGACGCCGCGGCCGTCCTTCTCAGCCTGACGCTCTCCTTGCCTGTGTCGGCAGCCGCGACATCGTCGCCCGCCTCCGCGGCCGCTACAACCGCCGCTTTCCTGAGCACGTCCGACGTGCGTTTCGCCATCCCTCGCCCCACCGGGCGGTACGACGTCGGGCGCGACACCCTGCATCTCGTCGACGGCGACCGCCGCGACCTGTGGGTGCCCACGGCCGGCGCGCGCGAGCTGATGGTGTCGATGTACTACCCGGCCGGCACCGGCGGGAGCGCCGCACCGTACATGGGCGTCGACGAGGCCCGTCTCCTCCTGAAGGGACAGAAGCTCGACACCGTCCTGCCGGCCGAACGCCTCGCCGACGTCCGCACGAACGCACGCGTCGGCGCCCGTCCCGTCGGCGGCAGGCACCCCCTGATCGTGCTCTCCCCCGGTTTCACCCTCAACCGCGCCACCCTGACCACGCTCGCCGAAGACCTCGCCTCGAAGGGCAACGTCGTCGCACTCGTGGACCACGCCTACGAGTCGTTCGGCACGACTTTCCCGGGCGGCCGCACCCTGACCTGCGTCGCGTGCGAGATGGTGGAGAAGGCCCCCACCGATGAGGCGGAGAAGGAGCTGCTGGCCAAGGCCGCCGTCAACCGGGCGGCCGACATCTCCTTCGTCATCGACCGGCTGACCCGCCCTGCGGGGGCCGCCTGGAAGCGCCGACAGATGATCGACCCCCGCCGGATCGGCGCCGCCGGTCATTCGCTCGGCGGCAACGCCGCAGCCAGCGTCATGGCCGGTGACCCCCGCGTACGCGCCGGGGTGGACATGGACGGCACGTTCTTCGCCCCGGTTCCCGTCTCCGGCCTCGGCAGGCGTCCCTTTCTCATGCTCGGCACCAAGGCCCAGCACTCGCCCGGCTCCGCCGACACCACCTGGCTCCGCGACTGGAACCGTCTGGACGGCTGGAAGCGCTGGCTGACCGTGGCCGACTCCGGCCACTTCACCTTCATCGACCTGCCCATCCTGGGTGAACAAGCCGGGATCACCGACCCCAAGGCACCGCTGTCGGGAAAGCGGTCGGGCGAGATCACCACGGCGTACGTGGGCGCCTTCTTCGACCGGCACCTACACGGCGCACACCGGCCCCTGCTGGACGGCCCGACCCCCGCCAACCCTGAAGTCACCTTCCAGAATCCCTGAGATCGAGTGGAGGCGCCGGCCATACCCGCCATGCGCCGGCGCCGACGAGGAGCGGCGAATGCGTGGGCCGGGACCTGCGCGAATGGCGACGCTCCGGCCTGCTGTTGGTGGAGTCGCGCCGCAGGTGGGTCACTTCGACTCCAGGCGCCCCAGCGGGTGGGAATCGCCGGCGAGGGTGGTTCGGGCCGCTTCCCAGCCGCCGCTGTCGACGCCGGTGACGTGGCGCAGGTAGACGAGGGTGACCTGCTGGACCAGGGCGACACGTTCAGGGTTCTCGTCGGTGGTCTCCGTGACCTCGTACCCGGAGATGCCGCCGAGGGAGTGCCGGCCGCCGAAGAGCGTGAGCAGGCTCTTGTTCCCTCGGCTGAGGGTGTACGGGTCGATGGTCCAGGCCGCTCCCCGGGTGGACAGGGGGAGTTCGTCCCTGTCGCCGGCGACGACGAGTCCGGGTGCGGTGATGTGTGAGAAGTCCTGGTCGCGCAGCCAGGGAAGGTTGTCGTGGGCGAAGGGGGTCAGGTCGGCCCCGCCCTTGCCCGCCGTGGCCAGTTGGATGCTCGCCATGACGCGAGGGTCGGACATGTCCTGCGCGATCCCGGTCCGCGGATCGACGACGCGCAGGCCCACGAGGATGCCTGCCGTCTGGCCGCCGAAGGAATGCCCGGCCGCGACGATGCGACCGTGGTCCACCCGGCCGGCCAGGCCGGGCACGGCGGCCTCCAGCGCGTCGAGGTGGTCGAGGATGCGCCTCATGTCCTGGACGCGGTAGCGCCACAGCCGGGGCTTGCGGGCGTCGTCCTCGGCGAGGCGCAGCCTCTTGGAGTCGAGGTGGGTGGTCTGGATCACCACGAAGCCGTGAGCGGCCCAGTGGTCGACCAGCGGTGCGTAGCCGTCCAGGTTCGAGCCGAACCCGTGCGCGAAGAGGACGATCGGCAGGTCGTGTCCGGTGACCGGGGCGGAGACGCGGACGGGCTGGTCCTCGCCGCGTCGCGGTGCGGGCAACACGATCGGCTTGACCGACACGATCGGGGCGGACGCGGGGCTCGTGAGACCGGTCGTCTCGAAAACGGTCATGAGTGGGCTTCTTTCAGTTGTGGTGCAGGTCGAAGGGGCCGCGGGAGTCGGTGCCCGTGGGTTACGCTAAAACCTGACGTTGACGTCAGAGGCAAGGGGCGTGACGTACGTCACGAGGGGGAGAAGATGCGCGTCGGAGAGCTCGCCGCCCGAACCGGCGTCAGTGTGCGTGCGCTGCGCTACTACGAAGAGCAGCATCTGCTTGCCGCCGAGCGCAGCCCCAGTGGCCAGCGCCACTACCCGGAGAGCGCGGTCGACCGGGTCGAGCTCATCCAGCAGCTCTACGCCGCCGGGCTCTCCAGCAAGACGATCGTCGAGCTCATGCCGTGCGTCCTCGACGGCCGCGCCACTCCCGAGCTGCTCAGGCGATTGGCCGTGGAGCGCGACCGCATCGGCCGGCGCATCACCGATCTGACACACGCCCTGGAACGACTCGACTCCGTCGTCACCGCCGCCGGCGCCAACCTGCTCACAGGCAGGTCCTGCCGGCCGGAGGCCCGTGAGGAACCGCGTCCGTCTCGATCTCCAGGCACTTGACGGTACGGCCGACGGGTTACCGGCAGGGCGGCCGGTACGCCAGGTCCGGCAGGTAGCGCCGCCACTCCCCCTGCGTGATCGCGGGGAACACCAGCGCGCAGACGTCCCGGGCGGCCCGGCCCGGGTCGGTGCCCCACAGGCGGACCGTCGAGTCCTCGCCGCCGGTGGCCAGGACCGCCCCGCCGGGCGCGAAGGCCACCGCGTTCACCGTGCCGGCATGGCCGGTGAGCGCGGCCGAGGCGAGCGGCCGCGCCGGGTCGGCCACGTCCCAGAGCCGGGCCGTGCCGTCGTTGCTCCCGGTCGCCAGCACGCGCCCGCCGGCCTGGAAGGCCACCCCCGTCACGCTGTCGGTGTGTGCGCCGAGCACCGCCTCGGGCGCCGGGCGGGAGGTGTCGTCCACCCGCCACAGCCGGGCGGTGCGGTCGGCGCCGCCGGAGGCGAGGACACGCCCGTCGTCGCGGAACCCCAGCGCGAGCACGCTCTTGTCGTGCGCCCGTACGGCGGCGAGCGAACGCGGGCGCCCTGGGTCCGCCACGTCCCACAGCCGCACGGTGTGATCGCCGCCGCCCGAGGCGAGCACCCGGCCGCCCGGGGCGAACGCCAGCGCGTGGACGGCGTCGCCGTGCCCGGTGGCGCGGGTGAGCAGGTGGGGACGGGCCGGGTCGGCGATGTTCCACAGCCCGATGTCGAACTTCTCGCCCGCGACGGCGAGAGTGCGCCCGTCGGGGGCGAGCGCCACGGCGAACACGTTGCGGGTCCCGGCGTCCCACAGCTTCAGGAGTCGCGGCCGGGCGGGATCGCCCACGTCCCACAGGGCCACGGTGAAATCGAGGCTCCCGGTGGCCATGAGCCGCCCGTCCCGGGAGAAGGCAATGGCGGTGACGCTGTTCGGCTGGGCGTCCAGGACGGCGAGCGGGCGGGCGTGCCCGGAGCCGGAGACCTCCCACAGCCTGGTCTTCTTGTAGCTGCCCGTGGCGAGGACACGGCCGTCGGGGCGGTAGGCGAGCGCCGCCACCTGGCCGTTCTGGCCGGCCAGGATCGGCCGGCGCAGATCCCACAGCCGGATGGCGTCGTCCCCGCCGCCGGTGGCGAGGGAGGCCCCGTCGGGGTGGAAGGCGACCGTGTAGACGGTGCCGGAGTGCCCCGCCAGCACGGCGGAGTTGCGGTCATCCGCGCCCTTCGGGTCGGATATGTCCCACAACCGTACGGTGCGGTCGTAGCTGCCGGTGGCCAGCGTGCGCCCGTCGGGGCCGAACGCGATCGCGACGACGCCGTTCTCGTGCCCGGTCAGCGTGGCGAGGTGGCGGACGCGCCGGGGGTCGCTGAAGTCCCACAAGCGCACGGTGTTGTCGAAGGCGCCCGTCGCCAGCAGCCGTCCGTCGCGGCTGATGGCGGCGGCCAGCACGTTGCCGGTGTGGCCGGTCAGGTCGGGCAGGCGTCGCGGACGGGGCGGGTCGGCGACGTCCCAGACGGACACCCGCTCGGCGAAGGCGGTGACGACCATGGTCCGGCCGTCCGGGCTGAAGGTCACCGCGGACAGGGGCGCGGGGCCGGCGTCCAGCGTGGCCAGCGGGCTGGGGCGGCGCGGGTCCGTGACGTCCCACAGCCGCGCCGTACGGTCGTAACCGACCGTCGCCACGGTGCGGCCGTCAGAGGTGAAGGCCACGCCGATGATGCCCTCCGTGTGCCCGGCCAGTGTCGCGACGGGCACCGGGCCGCCGGGCGCGGTCATGTCCCACAGGCGCGCGGTCTTGTCGTTGCCGCCGGTGACGAAGGTACGGCCGTCGGGGCTGAACGCCGCCGCGGCGAGGCCGGCCGGATCGCCGGTCGCCGTGGCCTGCGCGGCCGGGCGGAGCCGGTCGGTGACGTCCCACAGCCGTAGCGTCCCGTCGAGGCTGACGCTGGCCAGGCGTCGCCCGTCGGGGCTGAACTCCGCCGCGTAGACGGCGTCGGTGTGCTCGCCGACCACCGTGGCGTACGGGTTGCCGAGCGCGCTGAGCAGGGCGCCGCGGGACTCGGGGGTCGGGGTGACCCGGTGGGCGGCGAGGGCGAGCTGTGCGGCCAGCGCCGGATTGCCGGCCCGCAGCGCGACGGCGTCGCCGGCCACCTTGCCCGACAGCACCGTGTCGCGCTGCCGGCCCGCCAGCAGTTGCTGGCGCACCGCGACCACGACGGCGGTGCCGGTGAGGACCAGTAGCACGGCCAGGACGGCGGCCAGCAGGCGCAGGCGGCGGGCTCCGCGGCGCTCGGCGTCCGCCTGCGCGCGCTCCAGGGTCAGGGAGGCGGCCAGGAACTCGCGGGCCAGCCGGCCGGGTGCGGTGTGGCCGCCGACGCGTTCGGCCCATTCGCGGGCGACGGCCAGGCGCGTCCCCCGGTACAGGACGTCGGGCGTTCGTTCGGCCCGGTGCCAGGTGGACGCGGCGGCGGCGAGGTCGCGTCCGACGGTCAGCCCGGCCCGGTCCTCCTCCAGCCAGGATCTCAGCTCGGGCCAGGCGGACAGCAGCGCCTCATGGCTGATCCGCACGCTCTCCGCGTCGGCCGTGATCAGGCGTTCGGCGACGAACCGGTCGAGCACGTCCTCGATCTCGGCGGCCTGCGCGCCGTCGTCCGGGCCCGGGAGCAGCTCGGCGAGCAGTTCGGGGAGCCGGAGGCGGCGGCGGGTGATCGCGGTGTCGGGGGCGATGTGGGCCAGGGTGAGGAACAGCCGCCGCGCCAGGGCCTGTCGCGGCTCGGTCAGCGACTTGTAGACCTTGCCGGCGGTCTCCGCGACGGCGCCGTCGATGCCGCCGGCCTCGTGGTACGCGGCGATGGTCAGCCTGCGTCCCTGGCTCTTGCGCCAGGTGGACCACAGGGCGTGGGACACCAGCGGGAGGGCGCCGGCCTCGTGCGCCTCGCCGTTGCCGCCGCCGGGTGGCGCGACCTCGCGCAGCACCAGCTCGACCAGGCCCTTTTCGAGTTCGACGCCGGCCTTGAGCGCCGGTTTCTCGATGGCGTCGCGTAACTCGCGCTCGTTCATGGGGCCGATGGTGACCTGCCTGTCCTGCAGCGCGGCGAGGAGCGCCGGGTGGTGTATCGCGTGGGCGTAGAAGTCGGCGCGCAGGCCGAGCACCACCGGACCGGCGGCGGTGGCCGCGCACACCGCGTCGATGAACCGGCGCTGCTCCGCGGCGTCTTCGCAGAGGGTGAAGACCTCCTCGAACTGGTCCACGATCAGCACGTCCGGGCGGGGGTCCTGCGACGCGGCGAGGGCGTCGAGCGGGCGGGCGCCGGGGGTGAACGTCTCGACCCGCCGGCCGGCGTCGGCGAGTCGTGCCGCCACGCCCGCTTCGAGGAGCGAGGACTTGCCCGATCCCGAGGCGCCGACCACGATCAAGGGCTGGGCGGGCGCGGGTGATCGGGTCAACTCGGCGATCAGTCGCGCGGTCACCGTCTCGCGCCCGAAGAACCACTCGGTGTGCCCGCGCCCGAAGCCGTGCAGACCTCGGTACGGCTCCGGGCCGGCGGGACGGGGGCCGGGCTGGCGGCGCACGCGCAGCCAGGCCGCCAGCCACTGCTCCAGGGCGGCGGCGTCGGTGACCCCGCACGCGCGCAGCACCTTGACCAGCAGCTCGCGGGAGGAGGTGGCGGGCAGGCCGCGGCCCGCGAGCCAGTCGCCGATGGTGCCGCTCTGCCCGCCGACGGCCGCGGCGAGGGCGCGCACGGAGATGCCGGCGCGTTCGCGCAGCCGGCTGAGCGCCGCGGCGAACTCCTCGCGGGTGGTGATGAGGGCGGGGCCGGGAGGATCGTCGGGGGACGGCGGCCGCTGCTGCATCGAGCGTCTCCTGAGGTCCTCTCGGGAACAATGCCGCCGCCCATGCTAATCGGCCCTGTACGGAGTTGTACGGGTAATTCTCCGCCACCGCATTGAGCGCCCGGCGCGATGTTGAATTTTGTCATGAAGGCATATGGGCGGGGTTACGGCATGCGGTCGGGTGGGGGCGTCGCGAGGCTTCTGCCCGGCAAATAGGGGCACGGACAGAAAGCAACCATCCGGCCTTTCCGGAAATGTCGTTAAAAGCGGTCATATGCCACTGGTATAGCGCGAAGAAAGCGGGTGACGATGGACCTTGAGGTGCTGACCCTCGCCGGGACGGCGGCGCAGGCCCTGGTGCAGGCGATGGTCTCGGACGGCTGGACGAGCGGGCGGGCCAGGATCGCCCGGATCCTGGGCGGCGGCGATCCGGAGCAGGTGCCGGCTGTGGAGGCGGAGCTGGAGCGGTACGGCCAGGCGCTGCGCGACAGCGCGATCCCCGCGTCCGTCATGGCGGGCCACTGGCAGGGGCGGATCGTCGAGCTGCTGACGAGGCGGCCGGAATACGCGGGCGAGATCGCGGGCCTGCTCCGCGACCTCCAGGACGGCGCCGCGGGCGCGACGAACGTACGCATCGGCGGCCACAACAACGGAAACCTGATCATCGGCGATCACAACGTCGCCCGCATCCGCCGCTCGGAGGGGCGATGACGCCGCCGGGCCGCCCGGCCGCCGCGAAAGAACCATCTGGTGGGGGAATCGGAGGAGAAGTGACAGCGCGAAACGCCGTCCAGGTGAGCATCGGCGGTGATAACAACGGACCCGTGCTCGTGGGCGACAACATCACCGTCCAGTACACCGAGGAGCGTACGATCCTCGGCGAGCGCGAGGGAGGCCCGATCCCGGTGCGCAAGCGGGAGCATCCCGACCCACGCTGGCTGCCGCCGAGCGCCGGGGACCTCGTCGGCCGGGACCGGGACCTGGCGCGCATCCGCGGCCGGCTCGCCGAGCGCAGCGCGCCCGTTCTCGTCCACGGGCCGCCGGGCATCGGCAAGTCGGCGGTGCTGAGCCGGATCGCCCGCGACGAGGCGGACGCCGGCGAGGACGTCGTCTACCTGTCGGCCGCCGGGCTGGAGACCGAGGACATCGTCCAGGAGCTGTTCGAGGCCTGCTACGACAGCCCCGGCCACCTGCCGTCGCCCAAACGGCTGCGCCAGTTGATGGGCAGGGTGCGGGCGCTCGTCGTGATCGACGGCTACGAGGGCTCGGCCGAGTCGCTGGAGCGACTGCTCGACGCCACTCCCGGCATCGGCCTGCTCCTCTCCTCGACACGGCGGCTCCTGGGCGCGGAGGGCTACGTCCTCCCGCTCGGCGGCCTGGCGGAGGCCGACGCCATCACCCTGACCATGGCCGAGGCGGCCGGATCCGCCGCGGACCCGGCCGGCACGATGACCGATGAGGAGGCCGCCGCCGTCCGGGAGCTGTGCCGGGCCGCGAACGGTCATCCGAGGACGCTCCTCCAGGCGGCCGCCCTGATGCGCGCGTCCGGTGTGCTGTCCGTGGCGGCCGACCCGGACACCGCCGCCCGCGCCCTGGTCGCGTCCCTGGACGGCGACGCGTCCGCGGCGGCCCGCGCGCTGGCCGCATTGCCCGGCGTGCCGGTCTCCGCGCCGGTGCTCGCCGCACTGGCCGCCCTCCCCTCCCCGGTCGAGGCGGACGCCGCGCTCGCCGGGCTAAGGCGGCTGCGCCTGGCCGAACCCACCGGCCCCGGCCACATCCTGTCGGCCGGCACGTCGGTCCCGCAGGGCAGGCAGGAAGCGGCCGGCTACGCCACCCGGCTCACCGCCTGGGTCCGGGCGGCGCCCCCCCCCCGCGGCGCCCGGGTCGCCCCGCCCCGGGGCGGGGGCCGAGCCGAAACTCAAGCGCACCGCCAAAGTCAGCACCAAGCGGAGGAAT
>NZ_JBFAIM010000037.1:0-122349 GCF_040654715.1 Nonomuraea sp. NPDC050643
GACAAGGGCCTTTCGACCGTGAATCACGTCACTACGAAGGCCGGGACAAGGGTCAGCCGCGCGTGACGGGCCGGCCCGGCGCCCCATCCAACCGGCGACCCCCCCACAGGACCGGCACCCCTGGAGCGCCCGTGAACGACCCAACACACCCCCGCTCCCTCCACCCCACCACCAACCTCCCACCGGCTTCCCGGCCAACACCCCACGACCCCCCTCAACCCACCGCCGACTCCGCGCCACCCCCTCCCGGTCTCCAGCCGCCACACCACGACTCCCTTCACCCCACCGCCGACCCCCCACCGCCACCTCCCGATTCCCGGCCGACACCCACGGGCACCTTGCACCCGCACCTCGACCCGCCGCAGGCGCGCCCCGACCGCCCGCACGCGCGCCTCGGATCCCCGCTCGCGCGGTCGAGTTCGCCGCTGAGCCGGCGTGGTTTTCTCGGGCTCGGTGTCGTCGCCACCGCCGGGTTCACCCTTGACGGCCCCCTCCTCTCCACCGGCCCCGTCGCCACCGCACCCAGTCCTTCGGCCGGCTGGTTCGCCCGCCCGCGCCGGGCCGTGCGGCCGGTGGTGCGCTGGTGGTGGCCCGACGCCCACGTCGACCCGGCCGAGATCCGGCGGGAGGTGGACCAGCTCGCCGACGCCGGGTTCGGCGGCGCGGAGATCGCCGCCGTCCACCACAGCATCCGCGACAAGTCCGTGCTCGACCCCGCCGCCCACGGCTGGGGCACCCCCGCCTGGAGCACCGCCGTCGAAGCCGCGCTCGACCAGGCCGCCCGCCGCGGCATCACCATCGATCTGACCATCGGCCCCTCCTGGCCGGCCGCCGTACCCTCCATCACCCCCGAGAGCGAGGCCGCCTGCAAGGAGCTGGCCCACGGCTCGGTCCCGGTGGCCCCGGGGGCCACCTACACGGGTCCCGTGCCGCCGCCCACCGTGGACGGGCGTCCCGAACGCACCCTGCTCCTCGTCCAGGCCGCCAGGATCGACCCCGCCCATTCCACCCGCGACGAGACCGGCCTCGACCCCGCCTCCGTCCGGAACGTCACCGTCGTCGGCGAGACGATCACGTGGACCGCGCCCGAGGAGGGCGATTGGCTGCTGATCTCCTACTGGCAGCGCGGCTCCGGCCAGCGTCCCGAATCCGGCCCGCACACCGCCCCCGAGTGCTACGTCGTGGACCACTTCAGCAGGGCGGGCACCCAGGCGGTGATCGATTTCTGGGAGTCGACGCTGCTCACCCCGGCCATCCGCAGGCTGCTGCGGCGCTCGGGCGGCGCGCTCTTCGAGGACTCGATCGAGATCGAGACGGACGCCCTGCCCTGGACCCCGCACCTCCCCGAGGAGTTCGAGCGGCGCCGCGGCTACGCCCTGGCCCCCTTCCTCCCGGTGATCGTGCTCGCCGACGAGGACCCGGTCTTCGCCTACGACCCGGTCCTCACCAGGCACGCCCGCAAGGACTACTGGGACACGGTCTCCAAGCTGTTCAACGAGCACCACTTCACGATGTTGCGCGACTGGGCCCACTCGCTCGGGCTGGGGTCGCGGGCGCAGCCGTACGGGCTGCAGACCGACGCCATCGCGGCCGCCGCCATCCTCGACGTCCCCGAGGGTGAGTCACTGGGCTTCAAGAACCTCGACGACTACCGCTGCCTGGCCGGCGGGCGGGACGTGGCCGGGCACGAGGTGCTGTCCAGCGAGGCCGGGGCGTACCAGGGCGGGGCCTACACCACCACCTGGGAGAAGCTGCTGCGCACGATGGGCGGCGCCTACGCCGCGGGCCTCAACCAGACGGTCCTCCACGGCTTCTCCTACGCCACCGCGCCCGGAGCTGGCTGGCCGGGCTTCGCCGCGTTCACCCCCTACAACGGGACGACGGGCTATGCGGAGTCCTGGGGTCCACGCCAGCCGACCTGGCACCACATCACCGACATTTCTGGATATTTCGCACGAGTCCACCTGATAACGCGACAAGGCACGCCCCGTGCCGACGTGGCCGTCCTCCGCCAGACCGGCTACACCAAGACCGGCATCGGCGCCTCCTGGTTCACCGCGAGCGGCATCCCCACCGGCTGGACCCACCAGTTCATCAGCGGTGCCCTGCTCGACCTGCCCTCCGCCCGGGTCGTGAACGGCCGCCTCGCGCGCCCGGCGTACAAGGCGCTGTTCGTCGAGGGTGATCGCTTCTACGCCAACGAGTGCACGATGACGACCGCGGTGGCCGGGAAACTCCTCGCGTACGCGCGGGCGGGCCTGCCCATCGTGCTCCTCGGCGCCTGGGGGTCGGCCTCGGTGCCCGGCGTGCCACGCGACGGCGAGAACGCCCGGCTGCGGGCGATCCTGGCGGACCTGCTCGCCGAGCCTGCGGTCCGGATGGTGACGGCCGCCGCCGACGTCCCCGCCGCCCTCGACGCGCTCGGCGTACGCCCCGACGTCCGGTACGCGACCACGTCCACCCTGCTCACCCTGCGCCGCGTGGACGGCGACGTGGACTACTACTACCTGTGCAACGGCAAGCACCAGGAGAACGCCAAACCGCCCGTGGCCCCCATCGACCACGAGGTCACGCTGGCCCGCACCGCCCGCGACGGGGTCCCGTACCTGCTGGACCCGTGGACGGGGCGGGCCGAGCGGATCGCGCTCTACACGGAGGAGCCCGACGGGATCCGCCTGCGCGTCACCCTGCAACCGTCCCAAGCCAGAATCGTGGCCATCGCCCGCCCCGGCCTGTTCGGCCCGTCCAACCCGTCCGTCCCGTCCGCCCCGTCCGGTGACAAGGGCGGCAGGCGGGTGCACGCCACCGGCACCGACGCCGACCTCGTGAGGTTCGACGGCGAACGCCTGACCGTCCGCGCCGCCCAGGCCGGCACCTACACCACCACCCTCTCCAACGGCCGCCCGGTCACCACCACGATCGGCCCCGTCCCCTCCCCCATCCCCCTGACCTCCTGGCGACTCCGGGTGACGGACTGGCGGCCGGACGCCAAGGTCACGCACTCCGTGGACCTCGACGGGCTCGTTCCCTGGTCGCAGATCCCTGAGCTGGCCGACGTGTCGGGCCTCGGGACGTACACGACGACCGTCGAGCTGTCGGGCTCGGGGGCGTACCTGGAGCTGGGCGAGGTGACCGACACCTGCCGAGTGCGCGTCAACGGCCGCCGCACCGATCCCGTGGACCAGATCCACCCCGTGCTCGACCTCGGGCGCCACCTCAGGCGCGGCACGAACACGATCGAGGTGGAGGTGGCGACCCCGCTCGGCAACCGGCTCCGGGTGGCGGATCCCGCGGTGTACGGAGGCCTGGCCCGGCAACCGTACGGGCTGATGGGACCCGTCAGGCTGGTGCCGTACGGGGAGGCCCCGGCGAACGGGTCCGGCCCATAGCCGAAACCCCGGGCGGTCAACGACCCGGAACGCCGAACCAGCCATGAGATCGACGTCGTGGTCCTGGCGGAGCCGGACGGCGGACCCCGCCTGGCCTGCTACAGCGCCGCCGGCTTCACGGCGGATCTCCTGGCTGCGGACAACGGCGAGGTCATGCTGGTCACGCCTGATCGCCTTTACTCCTGAGGGCGGAGCCGACGGGCTGAGACCGAGGGCTCGCGGGCCTACAGGACGTATCCGAGCGACTTCACCGCCCGGCGGAAGGCGTCCTCGTTCTCCGGGGACACGCACAGGTGCCGGTCGCCGAGCAGGCGGCAGAGCGTTCCCGCCTTGCGGTCGTTCGCGATGAGCGCGGCGGTCGGCGGGTCGGCGGCCTCGATCAGGCGGACCAGTCCGCGGTCCCGTACTTGGCGAGCCCTGCGTTCCACGTCGGAGAGCAGGGTCGCGACGGTGTCGGGTAAGGGGTGCCCGCATCGTTCGCGCAGGAGTGAGCGCAGCCGGTCCAGGTCCCTGCCCGTGCTCAGAGCCTCCCGAAGAGAACGCGCCGAGAGGGTCCAGACCCGGTCGGAGGTCTGCTTGGCGTAGGCCCCGAGGGTCAGCCGGTCCACCGGCGGCAGTGTGCCGGTGACCACGACGTCGAAGTTGGGGAGCACCTTGAGCAGTTGCCCGGTCGCGACGACGGGCGGCTCGTAGGTCGTCGTGCGGCCGAGGACGTAGGCGCCCAGGCGGTTCAGCCGGATGGCTCGCAGGCCGTCGTAGCGACTCAGCCGCTTGAGGTCATCGGATCCCCAGTTGTCGTGGTAGTCCTCCCTCGCCCCTTCCGGCTCGTCATAGGCCACGTCGAACAGACCGAGCGTCGCCACGTACTCGAACACCACGGCCAGGGTGTAGCGGCCCTCCAGGATCGGCCAGTCGCCGTAGCCGTCATATCCGAGGCTGCCGTACTCGGGGTCCACCAGATACAGCTTCCACAGCGCCCGTTCGTTGCGCGCGATCACCGGGGCGAGCCCTTGCCTTCGCATGAGCGCGAACAGGTCGTCGACCGCAATCCACTCGCCCGGTTCGCAGAGCGCCAAGGCGGCGGCGACCGCCTGCCGGCGTGGTTTCACCGCGGTCAGGACGTTCTTGCCGCGCTGCCCCTTGATCTCTTCGACCCGGCTGAACTCGTCGATCAGCGTGGTGCCGACCCAGCGCCGCCACAGCTCCTTGATCGTCTTCGCGGCGGGTTCGCCGAGCCCGGTTCGCCCGCGCGCGGTCAGTTGCAGCTTGCCCGCCACCAGCCCGGCCAGGCCACCGGACTGGAGCAGCAGCGGCCAGGCGTACGCCGCGATCGCCTCTCCGTCGTAGAAGTCGCCTTCGGCCAGCACCGTGGTCACAGCCGCCACCGTCGCCGCGCTCGGTCGCCGGGTCTTCTCGCTGCACCGTATTTTCCCGGCCGCACACAGTTGCAGCATGGCCTGGAGATTGGCCGGTGCCTCCGCCTCGGTCACCCGTATCGCTGTCGCACCGCCCTCGTACGTCACGTTCGAACTGTAGAAGACGCCGGCCCGATCACGTGCGGGTCCGCACATGTCGCCTCAAAGCCGACCGGCGACAAGGCTCACAGCTCTTGACCTGACCTGTCAGGCGGTCTACATATTTATTCATTGCGTAGTATCCATTCGCTCGTAGAGAGGCCGGATGTGAAGGCAACGATCACGGGGCTGGCGACGGTGATGGCGCTCGCCTTATGCGCGCCCGGCACAGCGACCGCGGAGGCGGGCCCACGGTTCTCAGTACCGGAGCGGGGCGCCGGGACCTGCGTGGACGCGCCTTTGACGATCACGTTTGCGGCGCCGCCGACGCTCGGCTCGTCCGGGGCCATCGAGATCCGCCGGACGGACGGCTCGCTCGCCGACCGCATCGAGGCGGCCACGGCCAGGACCGACAGGAAGAACATCGGCGGCGCGATCTCCGACACGGGCCTGCCGCACGACTTCTCGTACGAATCGATCATGGTCGAGGGCAACACCGCGACCGTCTACCCCCACCGCCCGCTGGAGTACGGCCAGGAGTACGCCGTCACCGTCGAGGAGGGCGTCTTCGGCAGCGCCCAGCAGTGGCGGTTCAGGACCAGGAAGCACGCCCCGCGGCATCCGCGCCGCCTGACGGTGGCCGCCAACGGCGGCGGTGACTTCTGTACGGTGCAGGGCGCCATCGACGCCGTGCCGACCGGGAACCGGAGACCGGTGACCATCGACGTGCGGCCCGGGGTCTACACCGAGATCGTCTACGTACGGGAGGACCGGCCGTACCTCACCGTGCGGGGTGCGGGCGCGGGGCGGACCGTGGTCCGCTACCCCAACAACGACCTGCGCAACGGCGACAAGGCGCTGAGCGACGGCGGGCCGGCGGACGTGTGCCCGCGCCGCGTGCTGGAGACCTCCGATCTGCACAACTGCTGGCGGGCCTCGTTCGGGGTGGACGCCGCCGACTTCCGGCTGAGCGACCTCACCCTGCACAACACCACACCGGACGGCGGCTCGCAGGCGGAGGCGTTCCGGGGCAACAACGACCGCATCGCGCTCGAACGCGTGCACCTCGTCAGCAACCAGGACACGCTCCGGCTGCAGGGCAAGGGGTTCGTGACCGACAGCCGCATCAGCGGCGACACGGACTTCGTCTGGGGCACCGGGACGGTGTTCATTCAGGACTCGGTGCTGGAGTCGACCGATCGCGGCTACATCTCGCAGAGCCGTAACGACGCCACCCGGCCGGGGGCGGTGTTCGTGCGGACCAGGCTGACGCGCGCCCCGGGTGTGCCGGAAGCGTCCGTGGTGCTCGGCCGGAGCGCGGTGTGGCGGTTCACGCACAGCCAGGCGGTGTTCATCGACACGAAGATGGACACCCACATCGCCCCGGTCGGCTGGCAGATCGACCCGAACGACTGCGCCCAGGCCCAGTCGGCGTCCTTCTGGGAGTACGGCAGCACCGACCTGGACGGACGTCCGGTCGACACCTCGCAGCGGCTGGCCTGCTCCCGCCAGCTCACGGCGGATGAGGCCGCCAAGTGGAGCGACCCCGCCTTCGTCCTGGGCGGCTGGGACCCCGAGGCCGGCCGGAGTTGATCGATCGCGATCGCATGACCGAACGGAGTGGTGACGAAATGACGGACAGGGAAGCCGGCCCAAGCGCGGAAGTGAACGAAGATGCGGGCTCGGGCGCGGGCGCAGGCTCGGGCCCAGAAGCGGGCCCAGAAGCGGGCCCAGAAGCGGGCCCAGGGGCGGACGCAGGTACGAGTGCGGGTGCAGGGGAGGGGGCGAGTCGGCGCAGGGTCTTAGGGGGTGTGCTGGGCGGGATCGGTGCCGCGCTCGTCGTCGGCGCGCCGGCCGCGGCGGCGGACGCCGGAGGAAGCGTGAGACTCGGCGCGGCGGGTGCGGTGGCGGCCGGGCACGGTGGCAGGCGGGCGCCGCGGCCCGTGGCACCCGTGAACCAGGAGGCGGCGGCCAGGTTCGGGCCCGAGTACAAGACGTTGCCCGCCGCCGTGGCCGGGGTGGACATCGAGCCGCTCATCGGCATCAACGCGGCGGCCGACATCGCCGCCCGGCGCAGGCACCTGATCGACTACGTCTGGAAGGACGCGGGGCAGCCGAAGACGCTCCCCACCGTCGAGACCGGCGTGACCGTCCCCGAACTGGCCGGCCTCACCGGCGTGCGCCGGATCGACCTGCTGACGGTCCCGCTCAAGTACCGGGTCACGGCCAAGGTGTACGACCTCCTCCCCCGCAAAGGCTGGAACCGCCGCCTGGCCCTCTACCACAACGGCCACGGCGAACCCCCCGACACCATGCTCCGCGTCACCCAGGCCCTGCTCGACCGCGGCTACCGGGTGATGGTCTACGCGATGCCCTTCCACCACTGGAACGCGCAGGGGATCGAGGACCCGGCCGCCCCGGGGACGATGCTGCCCGGCCCCTCCCACCGCGAGCTCCCCCCGTGGGAGAGCGCCGGCTTCTCCACGCTGACCTTCTTCCTCGAACCGCTCACCGTCACCCTCAACTACGCCCAGGCCACCTACCGGCCCGTCAGCACGGAGATGATCGGGCTGTCCGGCGGCGGCTGGACCACGACCGTCTACTCGGCGCTCGACCCGCGTGTCACCCGCAGCTACCCGGTGGCGGGCTCGCTGCCGTTCTTCCTGCGGCCCGCCTCTCCGAAGCCGCGCCCGACGATCGGTGACTTCGAGCAGACCAAGGAGTCGCTGCCGGGCTTCTACGCGGCGAGCTCCGACGACTTCCTCGACATGTACGTGATGGCCTCCGTCGGGGAGGGCCGCGGCCAGCTCCAGATCCTCAACCGGTTCGACGAGTGCTGCTTCAACGGCGTCGGCCACCGCGTCTACCAGGCCCCGGTACGCGACCGGGTGAGGCTGCTGGCCGGCGGGCGGCCTGAGCAGGGGCGCTGGGATCTGCTCGAGGACGCCACCCACGACGACCACACGATCTCGCCGCACGCCCTTTCCGTCATCCTGTGGGATCTTGACACGGCAAATGTCACAACCTAATATCGGAATATAGATCCATTATTGAATAAATATTCAGCCGAAAGGGCCGTATGGCAGGCAGGACGTTTTCGCACCGGCGCCGAGTGATCGTCGACACCGATGCGAAGAATGAGGCGGACGGCCAATTCGCCATCGTCCACGCCCTGCTCTCCCCGAGCCTCGACATCCGGGGCCTGGTCCCTGCCCTGCTCCTGGAGCCGCGCATCGCGGAGCGGGACGTGACCGTGATCTGGATCGGCGGATACCTCGTGCGCCGGCTCGTCGAGTGGAACGAGCTCCGGCACGGCGGGTCGATCGACTTCTCCGTCGCCAACCGGCCGATCCGCACGTACGACTCGATCGACGCGCGGTTCGTCCACGAGGACTTCTTCGCGAAGCCACGAGCCTTCGCCAGCCGCTGACAGGAGGACGGGACACGATGAGTGCGCTGACGTTCGGCGCCGGGATCTGGGCGTTCGGGCAGATCGTCGACAGGTACGCGACCGACGGCTACGGCCCGGCCAGGACGATGACGGAGATGCTGGACCTGGCGGCGGCCGTGGAGGGGCTGGAGTGCCTCGACGTCAACGTGCCGTTCGCCGAGGGGATCTCCAAGGCGTCGGAGCTGGCCGGGGCGCTGGCCGGGGCGCTGGCCGAGCGCGGCCTGCGGGCCAGGGCGATCACGCCGCACCACGCTGGCCGACGCGGCCCGCACGTTGCTGGCCATCAAGGAGGCCGGGCAGCCGAACGTCGGCATCGTCATGGACTTCGGCCACTCCCTGCTCGCCGGGGAGACGCCGGCCGAGGCGCTGCAGCTCGTGCACCGGCGCGGGCGGCTGGTCTCGGTCGAGCTGAACGACAACCGGCGCGGCTGGGACGACGACCTGCCGGTGGCGGCGGTCGTCCTCGGGACCAGGCCGGTGCCGATGCGTCTGCTCGGGCCTCGGACGTTCGCACCGACCGGGGACCCCGCGTTCCTGCTGGAGCACTTCGGGCTGACCGCCGAGGGGATCGCCCGCTCGACCCTGGAGGTGCTGGGCCTTGACCACGCGTAGCGACCCGCCGGGCACCGGGCGGAGGCGGGCGGGATGACGCGGCCCGCCACCCGGGACGGCCGGAGTAGGCTGCCGCGTTACGGAGTGCGTCACGCGCCCCGCATCTCGGTGTGCGAGCGGCGCCGCGTCCTAGCAGAATGGCACTCGGCAGTGGCCCGGGCTCGCCACCGGACCAGCAGGAGCGGCGGAGCCGAAGCGGAGGCCAGCGATCGTGGGAGCTGACAGTCAGTTCGAGAAGGGCCGCGCGGCAAGCGAGCCCGTGAGGTTCGGCGGTCGCCGGCTCGGCCAGGAGTCCGAGCGCATGCGGCTGCTCGTGCGGGTCGCCCGCCTCTACCACGAGCACGGTGTGCGGCAGCCGCAGATCGCCGCCCAGTTGCGCATCTCGCAGCCGCGCGTCTCGCGCCTGCTCAAGGAGGCCGCGGAGATCGGCATCGTGCGCACCGTGGTGGTGGTGCCGAGCGGCGTGCACGCGCTGCTGGAGGAGGACCTCGAGCGCAAATACGGGGTCGAGCAGATCATCGTCGTGGACGCCACGGGCGACAGCCACGACGTCGTGGCCGCGCTGGGCTCGGCCGGGGCGACCCACCTGGACGCCACCCTGATCGGCGGCGAGCACCTCGGCATCTCCTCGTGGAGCGCCAGCCTGCTGGCCACGGTCGAGGCGATGCAGCGCCGCCCGGTGCGGGTGGCCGAGGAGGTCGTCCAGCTCATCGGCGGGGTGGGAAAGGGGTCCGCGCAGGTGCAGGCGACCAGGCTGGCCGCCCATCTGGCCGATCTCACCGGCGCCGAGCCGGTCTTCCTGCCCGCGCCCGGCCTGGTCGGCTCGCCGGTGGCGCGGCAGGCGCTGTCGGACGACCACGTGGTGCGGCAGGTCGTGGACGCGTGGTCGCGGCTGACGACCGTGCTGGTGGGGATCGGCAGCCTGAACCCCTCGCCGCTGCTGCAGGAGAGCGGCAACGCCATCTCCGAGGACGAGCTGGAGACGCTGCGCGGGCTGGGCGCGGTGGGTGACGTGTGCCTGCGCTTCTTCGACGCCGACGGACGGCTGATCGACTCTCCGCTGGAGGAGCGCATCCTCGGCATCCCGGCCGCCGACCTGCTGCGGGTGCCGCGGCGCATCGCCATCGCCGGAGGACGGCGCAAGACGGCGGCGATCAGGGCCGCGCTCAAGGGCGGCTGGGTCAACACGCTCATCACGGATGTGGGCGTGGCCGAGCAACTGCTCAAGGACTGACCTCCCCCGCTTTCACCAGGCCGCCGTGCGCAGCGCACGGCGGCCTTTGCCGTTCTGCCGGGTTGACCTCCTGTCTGAACGCTTGGGAAAGCGCTCTTGACAGTCACAACCGTGTCGTTCACGATGTGATGAATCCACTCCATTCATGGCTGAATAAAAATTCTCACAAGCGACAGCGTGGTCCGGAGTCGTGCCGATCGATGGCACAGCCCTGCCTATTTCCGGGGCGGAAAGAGAGCGTTTCGATGACCGAGGCCCTGGGCTTCGAGCAATCAGAATTCAGCCGCCGCGCTTTCGTGCGTTCGGCGGCTTTGGTCACGCCCGCGGTGGCGTGGGCCGGGTCCCCGGGCGACCCCGGCCCCACGGGCACGGCGACGCCGACGCCGACGAGCACGCAGGCCGACCCCGCGCAGGTGCCCGCCTTCCCGGGCGCGGAGGGCGCCGGGAAGTACACCACCGGCGGCCGGGGCGGCGCCGTCTACGAGGTGACGACCCTCGACGACTCCGGCCCCGGGTCGCTGCGCGAGGCCGCCGCCAAGTCGGACGGCACGATCGTCTTCCGGGTCTCCGGCAACATCCAGATCAAGGGCGGGCTCGACATCACCGGGTCCAACCTCACGATCGCCGGCCAGACCGCGCCCGGCCACGGAATCACGATCACCGGCAACGAGACCCAGATCAAGGGCGACAACATCATCATCCGCTACCTGCGCTTCCGCGGCGGCGACGTGCTGGGCACCCCCATCGACACGTTCGGCGCCCGGAACGTGCGGGACATCATCATCGACCACTGCTCCTTCAGCTGGGGCGTGGACGAGTGCTTCTCCGTCTACGGCAACACCAACGTGACCGTCCAGTGGTGCATCATCTCCGAGGGCCTGACGAACTCGGTGCACCCCAAGGGCCGGCACGGCATGGGCGGCCTGTGGGGCGGCGACACGATCACGTACCACCACAACCTGCTCGTCCACCAGAACGCGCGCAATCCGCGCTTCAGCTTCACCGAGGGCATGGACATGGTGGTGGACCACCGCAACAACGTGATCTACAACCACGGGATCACGTCCTGCTACGGCGGCGAGTGGTCGAACGGCGTCAACATGGTCGGCAACTACTACAAGCCGGGCCCCAACACGCTGCCCCCGATCGCCAGGACGATCGTGGCTCCCGGCCGGTTCGGCCAGTGGCACCTGAGCGGCAACGAGGTCGAGGGCCACCCCGACATCACGGCCGACAACACCAAGGGCATCACCTACCCGATCGGCGGCATCACGCTGCTGCCCAGGCCGGTGGAGTTCGAGAACGGCATCACCGAGCAGAGCGCGGCGCAGGCGTACGCGACGGTCCTGGACCAGGTGGGAGCGATCCTGCCGCGCCGCGACGCCGTCGACGCCCGGCTGATCAACGAGGTGCGCACCGGCACGGGGCGCCACATCAACTCGCAGAAGGACGTGGGCGGCTTCCTGCCCTTACCCACCGAGGTGCCCGCGCCGGCGGACGGCGACCACGACGGCATCCCGGACGAGTGGGAGACCGCGAACGGGCTGAACCCCGAGAACGCCGACGACGCCCAAGCCGTGGACGGCAGCGGGTACACCAACCTGGAGCGCTACCTCAACGCCATCCAGCGGGCCGGTGCCCGCAACCCCGAGGTCGCGATCATCTCCCCCAAGATCGACCAGGTGTTCGCGGCGGCCCAGGACAGGCAGAGCATCACCGTCCAGGCCGACGCCAAGGCGCTCGACGGCGCGACCGTCGCCAGGGTCGAGTTCTTCCAGGGCGACAAGAAGATCGGCGAGGCGACGGCGCCGCCGTACCAGGCGACCTGGGCGGACGCGGCGGACGGCGACTACTGCCTGACCGTCAGGGCCACCGACAGCACCGGCAGCGCCACCACCTCGTCGCTGGTGCCGATCCACGTCACCCGCACCACCACCCACGCGCCGTGGAAGGCGCAGGACATCGGCCAGGTGCCGATCCCGGGGAACACGGCGCTGAAGGACGGCGTGCTCACGCTGAAGGGCTCCGGGAAGATCGCCGGCTGGAAGGACTCCTTCCACTTCGCCTACCAGGCCGTCGGGTTCAGCAAGCGCGGCGAGGTCCTCGAGATCAACGCCCGGCTGGACAAGGTGAGCAAGTCCCACGTGGACGCCGTGGCCGGGCTGATGGTGCGGCAGGACCTGGCACCCAACTCGCCGTTCATGATGGCGGGCATCGGCTACTCGGCGAGCAGCGAGGACGGCGCCGGCCGGCGCGCCAAGGCCATCAGGGTCGCCTCCCACGGCACGGCGGCGAGCGTCGGCCTGTATCCGCCGACCAGCGATGACCCGCTGGACGACAAGCCGTACTGGCTGCGTCTGATCTGCCGCAGCCTCGACGGCGGGGACAACGAGTTCGAGGCGTTCCTGTCGGACAACTCGCTCAACTGGACCCGGATCGGCTACGAGCGCATCGTCATGCGGACCGGCCGGTTCTACATCGGCCTCGCGGTCGACGGGAACCAGGAGCCCAACGCCGTCCACCCCTACACCACGGCGACCTTCAGTCTGGTCAAGGTCAATCGATAGACCCGAACGGAGCACCATGACAGAGCAACCGTTGACGAGGAGGAACCTGCTCCGCGGCGGGGGACTGCTCCTGCTGGCCACGACGAGCGGGTGCGGCTTCTTCGACACCAGCCCCGACACGGGCGGCGCCGGCGGCGCCGCACAGGCCGCCGACCTGAACGCCAAGGAGGCGCCGGCCCTGGCCAAGCTGGTCAAGGAGGGCAAGCTGCCGCCGCTGGAGCAGCGCCTGCCGAAGAACCCCCTGGTCGTGCCCCCGCTGCAGGAGCCGGGCAGGTACGGCGGCACGTGGAACTCGGCCATGGTGGGCGAGGACGACTGGGACTGGCTGATCTACACCCTCGCCTACGAGCCGATCGTCCGGCTCAAGCCCGGCACCAACGGCCAGAAGGGCGCGGGCGACATCATCCCCAACGTGGCCGAGTTCGAGGTCAAGGGCGACGGCCGGGAATACGTCTTCCGGCTGCGCGATGGCCTGAAGTGGTCCGACGGGCAGCCCTGCACGGCCGACGACCTGTTGTTCGCCTTCGAGGACGTGTCCGTCTACAAGGACCTGCACACGACCGGCGTCTACGACCTCTACCTGGAGAACGGCACCACGGACGAACTGGTCAAGGTGGAGAAGGTGGACGAGCGAACGGTCCGCTACGTCTACAAGGAGCCGAAGGCGGGCCTGCTGTTCCAGATCGCGGTCTCCACGTTCGAGCGGGGCGGGGCGGCCGGATTCCTGCTGCCCAAGCACTACCTCAAGCAGTTCCACAAGAAGTACAACCCGGACGCCGACCAGCTCGCCAAGGAACAGCAGTTCGAGGACTGGACCCAGCTGTTCATGCAGAAGAACGACGTCGCGCACAACGCCGACATCCCCACGCTGCACCCGTGGAAGATCACCACCGCGATCGGCAACGGCACGGCGGTGGTGGCCGAGCGCAACCCGTACTACTGGAAGGTCGACGACAAGGGGCGTCAGCTTCCCTACATCGACCGGTTCAGGTCGGATCTCCTCGGCGACATCGAGGTGGAGCTGCTGAAGATCATGAACGGCGAGATCAACATGCAGCTCCGCAACTTCAACACGCCCGAGAACAAGCCGCTGGTCGCGCAGAACGCCGCGAAGGGCAAGTACCGGTTGTTCAACGTGCCCAGCCGGCTGAGCAACACGATGATCATCCAGTTCAACCAGACGATCGGCGACGACGACCTGCGCGAGTTGTTCCAGAAGAAGGACTTCCGGATCGGGCTGTCGTACGCGATCAACCGGAAGGAGATCATCGACGGCGTGTACGCGGGTCAGGGCGAGGCCTGGCAGGGCGCGCCCTCCAAGAACAACGCGCTCTACGACGCGGAGTTCGCCAAGCAGTACACGGAGTACGACGTCGCCAAGGCCGGCGAGCACCTGGACAAGGCCGGGCTGACGGAGAAGGACGCCGGCGGCAGGCGACTGGGCCCCGACGGCAAGCCGCTGATCATCACCGTGATGACCAGCGCGGAGTTCCCGCACCACGTCCAGGCGCTGGAGTTCGTCAAGAAGCACTGGGAGGCGGTCGGGGTCAGCCTGCGCGTCGACTCGGTCTCGGACACCCTGTACACCGAGCGCACGATGGGCAACTCCCCGCAGGCGTCCACGTTCACGTGCAGCGACTTCGACGTGATCACCGGCACCGGCGGCAGCCACTACTACGTGCCGAGCAACTCCGGCAGCGCCCGCTACGCCATCCGCTGGGCCCTGTGGTACGGCAGCAAGGGCAAGAACGGCGATGAGCCGCCGGCCGTGGTGCGCGAGCAACTCGAGGCGTTCACCGCGATGCGCACCGAGCCGGACATCAACAAGGCGCTGGAGCACGCCAAGAAGGTCGTGCGGATCTCCAAGGACCAGTTCTACGCGATCGGGATCAGCTCGCACCCGGACGAGTACGGCATCGTCTCCAACGATTTCAAGAACGTGCCCGACTCCATGTCCGTCTGCCCCGTGAACCCCGGGCCGACCCAGCCCGAGCAGTACTCCATCTGAGGCGCCGGCATGCTGGGTTATTTCGGCCGCCGCCTGCTGTACGTGGTGGTGACCATGTGGGCGATCTCGATCGCCACCTTCGTCATCATCAACCTGCCGCCGGGCGACTACGTCTCGACGGTGATCGCGAACGCGCAGGCGGGCGGCGAGGGCCTCACTCCGGCGGAGATCGTGAACCTCAGGCAGCGGTACGGCCTGGACGATCCGGTCCTGGTCCAGTACTGGCGCTGGATCACCGCGATCCTGCTCCACGGTGATTTCGGTCAATCGTTTGCCTGGAATCAGCCGGTCGCCACGCTCATCGGCGAGCGCGTCGCGCTGTCGGCGATCCTGTCGATCAGCTCACTGCTCATGGTCTGGGCGATCGCGTTCCCCATCGGGATCTACAGCGCGGTCAGGCAGTACTCCTGGGGCGACTACGGCTTCTCCTTCCTCGGCTTCATCGGGATGGCGATTCCCGAGTTCATGCTGGCGCTGGTCCTCATGTACATCGGGTTCCGCTTCTTCGGGGCGAGCGTGGGCGGGCTGTTCTCGCCGGAGTTCCAGGACGCGGCCTGGAACCTGGGCAAGGTCCTCGACCTGATGGGCCACCTGTGGGTGCCGATCGTGGTCATCGGGGTCTCCGGCACGGCCGGCATGATCCGGGTGACCAGGGCGAACCTGCTCGACGAGCTCTACCGGCCCTACGTGCACACGGCCAGGGCCAAGGGGCTGCCGGAGTGGAGGCTGCTGCTGAAGTATCCGGTGCGGATGTCGCTCAGCCCGTTCTTCAGCACGGTGGGCTGGCTGCTGCCGGGGCTGATCGGCGGGGAGACCATCGTGTCGGTCGTCATGAGCCTGCCGACCGGAGGCCCGCTGCTGCTCAGCGGGGTCATGAACCAGGACATGTATCTGGTCGGCAGCTTCGTCCTGATTCTCAGCACGCTGACCGTGATCGGCACCGTGCTGAGCGATCTGGCGCTGGCCTGGTGGGACCCGCGAATCCGCAAACGGTACAAGAGAGAGTAGCGCCGCATGTTCCTCAGGCGACCGAAGACGCAGGAAGTAGGGACGCTGCCGCAGTGGCGGCTGATGTGGCGGCAGTTCCGCCGGCACCGGCTCGCGATGGCCGGCGCGGCCATCCTCATCCCGGTGTACTTCGTGGCGATCTTCGCGGAGTTCTTCGCGCCGATGTCCAGCTCGACGGCGAACACGGCCTTGACCTACGCGCCGCCGCAGATGGTGCGGTTCTCGGGTGAGCACGGCCTGCACGTCAACGGGTACACGACCGAACGCGACGCGAACACCTACGCGCAGACCTACACCGAGGACCCCGCCAAGGTGATCAAGGTCGGGTTGTTCGTGCGCGGCGACGAGTACAGGCTGCTCGGCCTGATCCCGTCCGACATCCACCTGATCGGCCCCGTGACGAAGGGCGAGCCGTTCTTCCTGCTGGGCTCCGACCAGAACGGGCGGGACCTGCTGTCCAGGCTCGTCCACGGCGCCCGGGTGTCGTTGTCGATCGGGCTGGTCGGGGTCGCGGCCAGCTTCTTACTCGGCATGCTCATAGGCGGCATTTCCGGATATTTCGGGGGCGGCGTCGACAACGTCGTGCAACGGATCATCGAGTTCCTGATGGCGATCCCCACGTTGCCCCTGTGGATGGCGCTGTCGGCCGCGCTGCCCACGGACTGGGGGCCGCTCACCCGGTACTTCGCCATCACGGTGCTGTTGTCGCTGATCGGGTGGACCGGGCTGGCCCGGGACGTGCGCGGGCGGTTCCTGTCGCTGCGTGAGGAGGACTTCGTCACCGCCGCCCGGCTGGACGGCGTGGGCCGGCTGTCGATCATCTTCCGGCACATGATCCCCTCGTTCGCCAGCCACATCATCGCCTCGCTGTCGCTGGCCATCCCGGCCATGATCCTCGGCGAGACCAGCCTGAGCTTCCTCGGCCTGGGCCTGCAGGCCCCCGCCGTGAGCTGGGGGGTGCTGCTGGAGGGCGCGCAGAACGTGCGCGTCGTGGCGAACGCGCCGTGGATGCTCGCGCCCGGCGTCGCGGTGGTGATCGTCGTGGTCGCCATGAACTTCTTCGGGGACGGGCTCAGAGACGCCGCCGATCCGTACGGGAACAGGAAGGTGAGCAGGCGTGCCCGCAGACGACGTGCTGCTTGAGATTGAGGACCTGCGCACGCACTTCCTCATGGACGACGGCGTCGTGTGCGCCGTGGACGGCGTGGACCTGCGGGTGCGCAAGGGCGAGACCCTGGCCATCGTCGGCGAGTCCGGCTGCGGCAAGAGCGTCATGGCCAGGTCGATCCTGCGTCTGGTGGACCCGCCGGGCCAGATCGAGGGCGGGAAGATCACCCTGCACCGCGAGAGCGGCCCCGTCGACCTGGTCGCCGCGCCGCCCAAGATGCTGCGGCAGATCAGGTGGAACGACATCGCGATGGTGTTCCAGGAGCCGATGGCCTCGCTGAGCCTCGTGCACACCATCGGCAGCCAGATCGTCGAGGCGGTCCGGCTGCACGAGAACGTCGGCAAGGCCGAGGCCCGCAAGCGCGCCATCGACATGCTCGACCGGGTCGGCATCCCGATGCCGCAGCGGCGGGTGGACTCCTACCCGTTCGAGCTGAGCGGCGGGATGCGGCAGCGGGCGATGATCGCGATGGCGCTGTCGTGCCGGCCCAGCCTGCTGATCGCCGACGAGCCGACGACCGCGCTCGACGTGACCACGCAGGCGCAGATCCTGGAGCTGCTGCGCGACCTGCAGGGCGACTTCGGCATGGCGATCATGCTGATCACGCACGACCTCGGGGTGGCCGCGCAGGTGGCCGACAGCATGGCGGTCATGTACCTGGGGCGGGTGGTCGAGTACGGCACCGCCGAGCAGGTGCTGTCCGCTCCCCGCCATCCCTACGCGCAGGCGCTGCTGCGCTCGATGCCCCGGCTCGGGCGCGCCAGGCAGCGGCGGCTGACGGCGATCAAGGGCATGGTGCCTCCCCCGTACGCGCGCCCCGACGGGTGCTCCTTCCATCCGCGCTGTGACCACGTGATGGCCGGGCGGTGCGACACGGTGGCGCCCAGCCTGATTCCGGTGGACGACCGCGAGGTGTCCTGCCTGCTCTACGAGGAGGACAAGTGAGCACGGAACCCCTGCTCAGGATCGAACGGCTGACCAAGCACTTCCCCGTCCGCAGCGGCCTGCTGGGCCGCCAGGTCGGCGCGGTGAAGGCGGTGGACACGGTCGATCTGGACCTGGTGGCGGGCAGCACGCTCGGCCTGGTCGGGGAGTCCGGCTGCGGCAAGACGACGCTGGGCCGGTGCATCGTGCGGGCGCACGACCCGACCGGGGGCCGCATGCTCTACCGGCGGCCGGACGGGTCGGTGATCGACGTGGCGGGGTTGAAGGAGAACGAGCTCAGGCCGTACCGGGCCGAGGTGCGGATGATCTTCCAGGACCCGCACTCGTCGCTCAACCCGCGCAAGACGCTGCGCGAGATCATCGGCGAGCCGATGCGGGTGCACCGGTACGGCACCAAGGACGAGATCGACGCCCGCGTCGGCGAGCTGCTCGAACGCGTGGGCCTGCGCCCCGAGTACGCCGACCGCTACCCCCACGCCTTCAGCGGCGGCCAGCGGCAGCGGGTCGGCATCGCGCGGGCGCTGGCCCTGTCGCCCCGGCTGGTCGTCGCCGACGAGGCGGTGAGCGCGCTCGACGTGTCGGTCCGCGCCCAGATCCTCAACCTGCTCATGGACCTGCAAGAACAGGAGGGCCTCGGCTTCCTGTTCGTCAGCCACGACCTCGGCATCATCGAGCACGTCGCGGAGGTCGTCGCGGTCATGTACCTGGGCAAGGTCGTCGAACAGGGCCCGACCGAGGAGCTCTACTCCCGGCCCCGGCACCCCTACACCGAGGCGCTGCTGTCGGCGGTGCCCGACCCGGACCCGGCGGCCAAGCGGCACCGCGAGCGCATCAAGCTGCTCGGCGACATCGCCGACCCGGCGCACGTGCCGCCCGGCTGCCCCTTCCATCCGCGCTGCGTCTACGCCAAGGACGTGTGCCGCACCGAGCCGCCGCCGCTGCGGGAGGTGGAGGGGCGCCGCGTGGCCTGCCACTTCGCCGAGGAGCTCGAACTGCGCGGCGTGCCGGACCCGGACGTACGAGAGGTGACCGCATGACCGGCACGGACGTGCGAGAGGTGACGGCATGACCGATCCGCGATTCGACGGCATCGTGCGGCCGTCCGCCGTGCTCCCCGACGCGCGGGAGGCGCTGCTCCAGGCGCCGCACGGCCCCGACAACCACGCCGCCAACCTGCTCCGCGGCCCGGAAGGCGACCTGCTGTGCTGCTGGTTCAGCGGCCCCCAGGAAGGCGACCCCGGCACCAACGTGGTCCTCGCCCGTCTGAGCGGCGACCGGTGGGAGGAGCCCGTGCTCATCGCCACCGACCCGCTGCGCAGCGAGCAGAACCCGGTGCTGTTCGACGGCGGCGACGGCCTGACCTGGCTGCTGCACACCTCCATGGAGCCGCACGACCAGACGACGGCACACGTCGTGGCCCGCACCTCGGCCGACGCCGGCCGTACGTGGAGCGAGCCGCGCGTGCTGTTCGCCGAGCCGGGCTTCTTCGTCCGGCACCCACCGCTCGTCCTGGACGACGGGACGTGGCTGCTGCCCGCCTACCACTGCGGGACCTCGGGGGACCGCAGCGTCGTCGCGGTCAGTGCGGACGGCGGGCGCACCTGGGACGAGCACCAGGTCCCCGGCAGCGGCGACCTGGTCCAGATGACGATCGCCCGGCGGCCCGACGGACGGCTGCTGGCGATGTTCCGCGACCGGCGGGCGGGGCGGATCCACTCCGCCACCTCGGCCGACGGCCGCACCTGGTCCGCGCCGGAGCGGACCGGCCTGCCGAACAATGACTCCTCCGTCCAGCTCACGAGGCTCGGCGACGGCCGGCTCGCGCTCGTCTACAACGACGCGAGCCTGGAGCGCGACCAGTTCAGGTGGGTGACCAAGAACGGGCAGCGACGCAGAAAGGCGCTGCGCACCCCGCTGGTCGTCGCCGTGTCGGAGGACGGCGGCGCGAACTGGCCCTACCGGCGGGTCCTACAGGACTCCGATTCCGAGTATTGGCAGAACGAGCTCGGCTATTCCTATCCGAGCGTCGTCGACGGCGGAGACGGGCGGCTGCACGTCGCCTTCTCCTATCTGCGGAAGACCATCAAATATCTGGAGATTGGCAGCTGATGAAAATTCGACAAAGCGTTTTATACGGCGCTTTGGCGGTGGCGGTCGGCATTCCGTCGTACGTGGCCGGCCAGGACAAGGGCGAGGTGCGGGTGGAGCCCACCGGCTCGTACGCCTGCCGCCAGGACGTCGCCGCCCCCGACCCGAACGTCCCCAAGGTGCACGCGGCCGCGATCGCGCAGGCGCCGCAGGGCGACATCCTGACCGTCTACTACGGCGGGACCTCGGAGGGGGCCGCGAACCAGGCGCTCTACCTGTCGCGCCTGGCGGCCGGCAAGCGGACCTGGTCCAAGCCCGAGGTGGTGTTCGACGAGCCGGGCAAGGCCGACGGCAACCCGGTGCTGTGGTCGGACGGCAAGCGCCTCTACCTGTTCTTCGTGACGATCGAGGGGCACGGCTGGGAACAGGCGCCGATCCGGCTGATCACCTCCGACGACGGCGGCCACACCTGGAGCGACCCCGCCTACATCCGCAGGGAGTGGGGCTGGATGGTCGGCACCAACCCGATCAAGATGTCGAACGGCGAAGTGCTGGTGCCGATCTACGACGAGGCGGAGTCCAGCTCCGGCTTCTACGTGTTCAGCCCGGACATGAGCACGTGGAAGGCCTACCCGGAGGAGCACACGAGCTGGATCAAGACGGCGAAGAGCTCGATCCAGCCGACCGTGGTGGAGGTGGAGCCGGGGCGGCTGGTCGCGTACATGCGGACCGGTGACGGCGCGATCTACAAGAGCGAGTCCACCGACTTCGCGCGCACGTGGAGCGCGCCCGTGGCCGAGCCCATCGGCAACCCGAACTCGCGCATCGCCGCGCTCAGGCTGGACAACGGCAAGCTCGTGCTGGCCTACAACCCGTGGGTCGAGCACCGCTCCCCCATGCGGATCTCGCTGTCGCCCGACAAGGGGCGGACGTGGGAGAACTCGGTGGACGTCGAGGCGCAGTCGGGGCCGCAGTTCACTTATCCGATCATGACGCAGAGCCGCGACGGCTTCATTCACATGGTCTATTCCTACAACCGCAACAACATCCGGCACGTCGTGTTCAACGAGCAGTATCTGCGTGACTCCGTCGGCCTGCTGTCGAATTGGCCCGAGCACACCATCACCGAATTCAAGAACGGCGTCCGGCGGAATGTCGTGCGTCAGTGCGGTTACACGCCTGCCAAGGGGAGCGAATGATGAAGAAGGTTCGTGGGCTCGCACTGCTGGCGCTGGCGCTGAGCGTCACCGCCGCTCCCGCCAACGCCACCGCGGCGGCCTGTAAGGACGTGCCGAACAAGAACAACGCGCCGTTCAGCGTCTGTGACGACGAACTGTTCGTCTTCGCGGCCAACTACAAGCCGTTCGAGGCGACCGTCGACGAGAACCAGCAGGGTTCCAAGGTGTTCGACGAGGTCATCGGCAACAAGCTGCGGGCCGCGTTCCCCGGCGTCAAGATCAAGTACGCGACCTGGGACCTCCCGGTGCGCTACGAGGATCTCAAGAAGGCCGGGGTCACTCCCGACATCGTCCTGGAGGACCCCCGCTCGCGCATCGACCGCGACCTGGAGCCGCTCGGCTGGGTCGGCGACCTGACGCCGTCGCTGCAGCAGGCGGGCATCGACCTCGGGACGCTCAACAAGGCCGCCGTCGAGCTGGTCAGGTCGCGCTCCGACGGCGGGATCTACGGGGTGCCGATCTTCATCGACGAGCACGTGCTGCTCTACAACAAGAAGATCTTCGACAGGTTCCGGGTGCGGTACCCCAAGGCCGGCACGACGTACGACGAGGCGTACAAGCTGGCCAAGCAGCTGACCAGGGACGAGGGCCTGGACCACTACAAGGGCTACATGCAGCACCCCGACCAGTATCTGGAGTTCAACCAGCTCGGCCTCTACCCGTTCCAGCCCACCACGAGCGAGAACCCCGCGCCCGAGGACGTCAAGGTCGACATCACCAGTGACGGCTGGAAGCAGTACGTCGAGAACCTGTACCGCTTCCTGACGATCCCGCGCAACGAGTTCACCACCGTCACCGACTTCTTCAAGGGGGACATGAGCCGTCCCGGCCACCTGGCCATGGCGGTCGAGACGCTGTCCCGGCTGAACATGTACGCGGGCCGCGAGCTGTTCATCGAGGACGGGGACGAGGCGGCGTTCGCCGAGCAGGCCAAGAGCGTCGACATCGGGGTCGCCTCGGTGCCGGTGCTCAAGCGCGGCTCCAAGACGGTCTACCAGCCGAACACGCGGGCCGCGTTCATCCCGCCGGCGGCCCCGCACAAGGACCAGGCACTGCAGATCGTGAAGTGGCTGGTGTCGGAGGAGGCGCAGACCGAGCTGTCCAGGCAGGGCATCAAGGCCGTGCTGCAGACCGAGAACGTGGTGTCGAACTTCGGCAAGAGCGTCCCCGAGCTGGCCAAGCTGGACACCTCGGCCGTCTACTGGGGCGAGAACGCCTCGGTGTCGAACTACCAGAACACCGAGTTCTGGGACCTGCCGCTGTACACGGTCTTCCGCCAGCACGTGCTGCGCGACGGCATGACGTCCGAGCAGTCGCTGACCGTCTCCCAGCAGCAGGACATCCCCAACTACATCAAGGCGCAGGCCGCCGCAGGGAAGGACTGGTAACCCTGTCTCCCACCGTGGAACGCTGGGGCGTCCACGAGCTCGAGCTGGCCGGGCCGGCCGGCGGCAACCCCTTCGCGGAGGTTCGCCTGTCGGCCCGGTACCGCTACCGCAGCCGCATCGTCGAGGCCGAGGGCTTCTACGACGGTGACGGTGTCTACCGCGTCCGGTTCATGCCGGACGCGGTGGGCCGCTGGAGCTACGTGACGGTCAGCGATGTGAGTGAGCTGGACGGGCACACGGGCGCCTTCGAGGTGACCCCCGCCGCCGAGGGCAACCATGGTCCGGTACGGGCCGTGGGCACCGGGTTCGCGTACGCGGACGGCACGCCGTACCTGCCGTTCGGCACGACCGCGTACCACTGGACGCACGACATGGACGAGGACCGCGAACGCCGGACGCTGGCGACGCTGGCGGGCTCGCCGTTCAACAAGCTGCGCATGTGCGTGCTGCCGACCGGGCAGATGGCGCCGCCCGAGGTGCCGTTCGCCGGGGAGGACCCCGGCGGGCTGGACCTGACCCGGTTCAACCCGGTGTTCTTCCGGCACCTGGAGTCCTGCGTCCGCGACCTGCTGGACCTGGGCGTCGAGGCCGACGTGATCCTCTTCCACCCGTACGACGGGGGCCTGCGCGGCATCGAGGACATGGGCCGCGAGACGGACCACGCCTACCTGCGGCACGTCATCGCGCGGCTGGCGGCGTACCGGAACGTGTGGTGGTCGGCCGCCAACGAGTACGACTTCAACCGGGCCAAGACCGTCGACGACTGGGACGACATCCTGCGCACGATCCAGCGGCTGGACCCGTACGAGCACCTGCGCTCGATCCACAACGGGACCCGCATGTACGAGGTCGCGACCCTGTACGACAACACCAAGCCCTGGGTGACCCACCACAGCGTGCAGCACTGGGACGTCACGCTGACCGACTCCTGGCTGCGGGACTGCCCGAAGCCGGTGGTGCTCGACGAGATCTGCTACGAGGGCAACATCGGCAGGCGCTGGGGCAACGTGACCGGCGAGGAGCTGGTGGACCGGTTCTGGGAGGGCATGACGCGCGGCGGCTACGTCGGGCACGGCGAGTCGATGACCGGCTTCCAGGAGCGGGCGTGGATCGGCAACGGCGGCGGCCTGCACGGCGAGAGCCCCGCCAGGATCGCCTTCCTGCGGCGGATCATGGAGACGCGCCGCGACGGCACCTTCCTGCGCTATCTGGGACGGCGGCAACCGGCCTCCGTCACGGTGGAGCTGCCGCCCGGCGACGGCTACGGCGTCGAGCTGATCGACGCCTGGAACATGACGATCACCCCGGTCGACGGGGTGCACCGGGACCGGGTACGCGTGGGGCTGCCGCGCCGGCCGTACCTGGCGCTGCGGATGACGAGGACATGATGATCTTCAATTCCCTGGGGACCACCGCGTTCGGCTGGCACCTGCAGGACGAGAAGCGGCGGGCCCGGACCCTCGCCACGCTGGCGTCGTCGCCGTTCGACCGGGTGCGGATGGCGGCGCTGGCGACCCGCTGCACGCTCGACTCGCTGGAGGAGCGGGTGGCGGAGCTGGCCGGGATCGGCGTGACGGCCGAGCTGGTGCTGCTGCGCCCCGACGACGGCATCACCGACGTGGAGGCGGCGGCCCGCTACGTGGCGGAGGTCGTGCCCCGGCTGACCGTCCACCCCAACGTGTGGTGGTCGCTGACGGACTCCCCCGGTGATCTGCCGGGTCTGTCCGAGCACGACTGGGTGCGGCTGGCCGACCTGGTCGCCGAGGAGGATCCTGGGCACCATCCCCTGTCGATCACCGTCGAGGCCGGGTCGCCGCTGCTGTGGCGGCGCTCGTTCACGCACGGGAGCGTCCGCGCGCCCAGCCCGCGGGACGCCTGGACGCGGACGCGCGACCACCACAAACCGGTGCTGATGGACATGTGCGGCTACGAGGGCGACGCCGACGACCCGTGGCTGAGCCTGACGGCCGAGGAGGTCGTGGCCCAGGCGTGGGACGGCGCGGTGCGGCGGCGGTGCGTGACGCACGGGGAGGCGTACCTGGACGACGACGGGCTGACCTGGTCCTCCGCCGGCGGCACACTGGTCGGCGGTGCGGTGTCCCGGCTCGCGCTGCTGCGCACGGTGCTCGCCACGGTGCCGGCCGAGGCGGCCTACCGCGACCGGGACGCGCCGATGCTGGAGGTGCCGGGCGAGTTCTACCTGGAGTTCTGCGGGGAGCATCGCTTTCCGCAGCGCGAGTACGACGTGCCCGCCGGGCGGTACGAGGTCGAGGTGATCGACACGTGGGAGCCGACGGTCACGCCGTGCGGGGTGCTGGAGGGCCCGACGGTGACGGTCCCCCTGCCGGGGACGGTCGGGCAGGCCGTACGGCTGCGGCGGCTCCCATGACGGCGACCGCGTCGCCGCTGCTCACCTCCATCGCCGAACCCGGCGGGAAGATCGTCGAGGTGGTGGCCGGCAGGGACGGCTCCGAGGTGCGGCTCAGCCGGCGCGACATGAAGGGCGCGCACCTCCGGGCGCCGCTGCGCGGCCTGCTGACCGCTTCGACGGGCCGCCCCTGGCGCCTCGAACCAGCCGACCCCGACTCCATCCACCTACCGAACCCCAACCCCACCCACCTACCGAGCCCCGGCTCCTCCCACCTACAGGACCCCAGCTCCTCCCACCTACCGAGCCCCGGCTCCATCCTCCTGCCGGGGGCCGACGGCGGCGGCGCGGTGGGGGCGGGTGGGATCGTGGTGGTGGCGGCGCGGGCCGGGGCGCTCGGCGCGCGGTTGGAGCTGGCCTTCACCACCGACGGCCTGCTCACCCTCACCACCACCTGGCGCAACGACTCCGGCCACCCGGTCACCGACGTGGCGGCCGGCCTCCTGCTCCCCCTCCCCACCGACGACGCCCACGTGACCATGCCCGGCGTCCTCTACAACGACAATCCGTCCTCCGACCCTGGCCGCCCGGTGCCACACCTCGGCGACGGCGTCGTGGTCGAGGAGCACCGCCTGCCCATCCCCGCTGTGAACGCCGCCTGGGACGACCGTTACGTCAGCCTCTTCGCCCACCCGGAGCCCGCCCGCACCCCGGACGGCACCGTCGCCTACGGCTCGCTCGGCCTCGTCAGGACGCCGGGGCTCACGGTGGCCGCCCTGACGGGGGTGATCATGTTCGACGGCGAGACGGACGTCTGTTACGTCAGCAAGGCCGAGGTGGCGGATCGGCCGATCGGCTACCGGGACCTCGCCCCGGGAGAGACGATCACCACCCGCCACACCCTGGACTGGGGCCCGGTGGAGCCGCGCGGCCTCGGCTTCAGGAAGCTCGTCCACACCGGGCTGTACGACGAGCCGGGCACCGGGCCGCTGTCCACCGACGATCTCATCCGGCTCAAGACCACCGCCATGGACGCGCGCTGGGACGGCGACGGCTACCTCGCCTACGAGGGCACCCGCCATGGCCGCCCTCGCGCGTACCTGTACGGCTGGACGGGCCAGTGCATGAAGCTGGCCCGCTGCGACGCGATGCTCGGCCTGGAGCGCGGCGAGCCGGAGCGGGTCGAGCGGGCCCGCCGCGCCGCCGGCTTCTACGTGGAGGGCAGCGCCACGCCCGTACGCGGCCTGCGCCACGGCCGGTACCTGCGCGACGAGGGCACGTGGGAGATGTTCCGCAAGGACGGCGCCGCGTTCGTCTCCAGCCGGGCCCACGGCGAGACCATCGCCGACCTGGCCGAGCTGGCGCTCCAGTTCAGGGAGGCGGGTCTGGAGGTGCCGCCGGAGTGGGAGGAGGCGGTGGAGGACGCCGCCGCGCTCTTCTGGCACACGAGGCTGCCCGAGGGCATCGTCCCGCTCGGCTGGACCCCGGAGGGCACACCGGTCACGCGCATGGTCACCGCGGCCGGGGGCGCGTGCGTGCAGGCGATGCTGGGGGCGTACCGGCTGAGCGGCGAGCGGGTGTGGCTGCTGCGAGCCGAGGAGGTGCTGAGCCGTTATCACCGGCTGCACGCGGCCACGTTCGAGCGGCCGTTCGCGCACGCCACCCTGGACGCCTCCGGCGAGGACAAGGAGGCCGGGATGTACTACTTCCAGGCCGCCTTCGACCTCTACCGGCTCACCGGCCGCGAGCTGTACGCGCAGTGGGCGGAGGCGGCGGCCGACTGGCTGCTGACGTTCGTGTACGTGTGGTCACCGGAGTTCGACGCGGGCAGCACGTTCGCGCGGCGCGGGTTCAAGGCATGCGGCTGGCCCACGGTGAGCGTCCAGAACCACCACCTCGACGTGTTCTTCCCGACCTCCGAGCTCCTGGAGTTCGGCCTGGCCACCGGCAGGCCCTGGTACGCGGCGCGGGCCGAGGCGATCCTGCGCGCCATGGGCCAGGGCGTCAGTCAGGAACCCGGCGACTGGGGCTTCGCGACGCCGGGAGAGCAGGGCGAGGGCTTTTTCCAGACGAACTGGCAGCGTACCGGCGAGGCGAACACGTGGAACCCGTCGTGGGTGATCGCGCTGCCGCTGTACCACGCGCTGCGCATGAGGAAGGTGCGATGACCGAGGAAGAGGCCTGGCGGTACGCGGACGAACTCCGCGAACGGGTCCGCCCGCCGGAGTTCCCCGACCGCTGGTTCGACGTCACCTCCTACGGGGGCGGAGACACGTGGACCGAGGCGTTCCGCGCCGCCATCCAGGACTGCCACGAGGCGGGCGGCGGGCATGTGCGCGTACCGCCCGGCACGTACCCGACGGGCGCCATCCACCTGCTCAGCAACGTGGACCTGCATGTCGAGGAGGGCGCCCGCATCCTGTTCAGCACCGATCCCGCCGACTACCTGCCGGCCGTCTTCACCCGCTTCTCGGCCATCGAGTGCTACAACTACTCGCCCTTCATCTACGCCTACGGCCAGGAGAACATCGCGATCACCGGCGCCGGTGTCCTCGACGGCCAGGCCGGGCCCGAACACTGGTGGCCGTGGGTGGGGACGCCGGAGTTCGGCTGGCGCCCCGGCATGCCGCACGAGGCCGAGGACTGGGCCGAGCTGCAGCGCATGGCGGCGGACGGTGTCCCGGTCGAGGACCGCGTCTTCGGCGCGGGCCACTATTTCCGGCCGAACATGATCCAGCCGTACCTGTGCCGCAACGTGCTCGTGGAGGGCGTACGGATCGTGCGCTCCCCTATGTGGGAGATCCACCCCGTGCGGTGCGAGAACGTGCTCGTCCGGAACGTGTCGATCCACTCGCGCGGCCCCAACAACGACGGCTGCGACCCCGAGTCGTGCCGGTCGGTGGTCATCTCGGGGTGCGTGTTCGACGTGGGCGACGACTGCATCGCCATCAAGGCGGGACGGGGACCCGACGGGCGGCGGGTGGGGGTGCCGTGCGAGGACGTACTGATCGAGGACTGCGACATGCGCTACCGGTACGGGTCGGTCGCCATCGGCACGGACACCACCGGCGGGATCAGGAACGTGTTCGTGCGGCGGTGCCGGTGGGGCGGGGCCGGACTGTACTTCGGGCTCTACATCAAGACGAACTCGGTGCGGGGCGGGTTCGTGGAGAACGTGTTCGTGGACGATGTCGAGATCAGCGAGCTGACCAAGGAGGCCGTGTCGATCGACCTGTACCACGGTGACGGCCACAACGGGGACGACCCTCCGCCGGTGCGCAACATCAACGTGGCGAGGGTGCGCAGCGACCGGACGCGGAGCGCGTACCTGCTGCGGGGGTATCCGGAGCAGCCACTGCGGGACGTGACGATCAGGGACAGCACGTTCGCACGGGTGGAACGAGCGGACGTGGCCGACGACGTGGAGAGACTCTCGATCAGGAACGTCACGGTGGGCGAGCACTGAGTGGGGATGGTCGCGAGGCGCGCACGGATCCTGGGCGAACAAGGGAAGCGCTGCCGGCGAATATGGCTCCACTGCCAGTTGATGCTTCACCAACGCCTTCAGATGGCTATTGGGAGGTGGTGAACCTCCGGCGGGTACGACCGTCGTGCTGAGCGCCGTGTGTGCTGGTGTGTTCGGGGGTCAGTGCATTGGGGTCCAGATGGTCATTGGGCCCGCCCCTCTGTTCGCCCACGCGTAGTACGGGATGAACGTGAGGTCGACCGGGCCCATGTGCTCCGGTTCACGGGGAGCGGCGGCGGTGCGGTACGGGAAGCCGCCGTCCTCCTCCCGGTGCGCATGGGCCCGGCCGCGTGCGGTGACCGGCACGACGTCGGTGGGCAGGCCGCTCAGCGCCGGTCCGTCGCGCAGGTCGGGACCGGCCAGGCACAGGTCGTCCACGACGATCCCCGGGTGGTCGGTCTGCTCCAGGCAGTAGACGAGCGGGCCCCGCTCCACCGCGACCTGCCCGCGCGCCACGTCCAGCCGGGGTACGGCGGCCGTCAGCCGGGGGCGTACCCCGAGGTCCAGGGCGAGGCGGTCGCCCGGCCGCCACGCGCGCCGGACGCGGTGGTAGGTGCCGGGCTCGGCGTCGGTGGCCGCCGGGTCGGCCCATGAGGGGATGCGGGCCGAGAGGGTCCACGGGTGGACGGGGGTCTCGCGGACCACGATCTCGACGCGGCCGTCCCAGGGGTAGTCCGTCTCGACCTCCAGCAGGACCTGGCCGGCGCGGACGGTGCCGCCGGCGTACAGGTGGAGCTGGACGCCGTCGCCGTCCTGGGTGGCGACGTAGTGGTCGAGGGAGGAGAGCAGGCGCATCACGTTGGGCGGGCAGCAGGCGGTGCCGTACCAGTCCTGGCGGCCTCGGGCGGCGGCGCGGCGGTCGTCCGGGTTGGCGCCGGCGCGCACCCTGAGGGCGTTGACGTAGAAGAAGCGGTCGCCGTCGAGCGAGATGCCGGGCAGGACGGCGTTGTGGAGGGTGCGTTCCATGAGGTCGGCGTAGGCGGGCTCGCCGGTGGCCAGGAGCATGCGCCACGACCACTGCACGCTGCCGATGGCGGCGCAGGTCTCGCAGTAGGCGGTCTCGGGGGCCAGTTCGTGCGGGCCGCCGAACTGCTCGCCGTACCAGACGGAGCCGAGGCCACCGGTCAGGTACGTCTTCGTCGCCACCATGTCGCGCCACTGGCGGCCGAGTGCGGCGAGCAGGTCGGCGTCGGCGGTCTCGGCGGCGACGTCGGCCGCCCCGGCGGCGAGGTACACGGCGCGGACCGCGTGCCCTTCGACCGTGGTCGCCTGCCGCAGCGGCACGCGGTCCTGGCGGATGCCGGGCCCGTGGTGGCCTTTGAGCGGGAGCCGCTCGTGGCCGCGGGTGGTGACCATGCGGGTGGCCAGGTCGAGGTAGGCACGCGTCCCGGTCTCCCGGTAGAGCTCGGCCAGGGCCGTCTCGATCTCCGGGTGCCCGTCGAGCGCGTCCGGCGGCAGGTCCTTGACCAGGTGGTCGGCGAAGCGGGTGGCCACGTCGAGGAGGGTGCGGTCGCCGGTGGCGCGGCCGGCGGCGACGGCGGCCTGCATGAGGTGGCCCGCGCAGTAGAGCTCGTGGCTGGAGGCCAGGTCGGAGTAGCGTTCGCGGCCGGTGAGCTGGGTGTGGGTGTGCAGGTAGCCGTCGGCGCGTTGCGCGCCCGCGACCAGCTTCGCCGCCTCCGCGTACGGCCCGGCCAGGCTCTCGTCGTCGCCCCTGCCGCGCTCCCAGGCCACGGCCTCCAGCCACTTGTAGACGTCGGAGTCGGCGAAGACCTTGCCGCGGTGCTCCCCTCCGGCACCGCGGGCGGCCAGCTCCAGGTTGGCGAACGCGCCGGACTCGCGGATCCGCCGGCCGCCCAGCGGGATCGTGACCTCGCGGTTGACCCGCTGCCGAGCACCCCAGAAGCCACCCTGGATGCGCCCTCCGGAGGCGGGGCGAAGGGCCACCGCCGCCTCGGGGCGCGGCCGCACCACCGAATCATCGCTCATGCCTTCATCCTTACCCAGAACGATATATCCAACAAGATATGAATATTTATGCGCATCTTGACGGGCCCTCCCGGCCGACGCAGGCTGTCTATGCACCTATGAATATTTATTTAAGGGATGGTCATGCCTGAGATCCCCGACACGGTGTTGCTCGAAGAACGGGCCGAGCTGGCGATGAACGCCGTGGCCGGCCTGCCCGACGAGGACATGGACGGCATTCCGTACTTCAGCGCCGACCTGCTGGCCCGCCCCGCGACGCTGCACCACGGCGACTGGGACTACGGCTCCAGCCACGGCCGGTTACTCGACGCCTCCCTGCTCGCCAGGCACATGACGGGCAAGGACACGTGGCGGGAGGTCGAGGACGGGTTCAGGCGGCGGCTGATCGGGTTCTTCGGCGACGACGGGCTGAGCTACCGCCTGGCCCGCCCCGAGGTCGGCTGGCCGGCCAACGCCAACCTCATCGACCAGCGGGCCGTGCTGCTGTCGCTGACCACGTCGTACGTGTCGGACGGCGACCCGGAGGTCAGGCGGGTGGCCGACCGGCACGTGGCCGCGCTGAAGCGGATCGCGATCAAGGAGCGGGACGTCTGGTTCTACCCCGCCTCCGAGTACACCCCCGGCGGCTGGCCCTCCCCCAACGCGATCGCGCTGCACCTGGCCCCCGACCCGGCCTCGTTCAGCGGCCGGTTGATCATGCCGCTGCTCCGCTACCACCAGGCGACCGGCAACGAGGACGCGCTGGAGCTGTGCGGGTGGTTCGCCCGGCTGATCGTCGAGAAGAGCGGCGTCTTCCACGAGGACGGCGCCTTCAACCCGGCACGTGCCTACCGCAGCGGCCACTTCCACACCCGCCTGGGCACCCTGGAAGGGCTCGCCCGGTACGCCCGCCACACCGGCGACCACGAGCTGACCGCGTTCGTCCGCCGCTCCTACGACTGGGCCCTCGGCCAGGCCACGGCGTTCGGCTGGACCCCCGGCGACCTGGCCGACCAGCGCTACGAACACGAGAGCTGCTCCCTGGTCGACCTGATCGGCACCGGCACCACGCTCGCCCGCGCCGGCCACACCCGCTACTGGGGCGTGGTGGAGCGGTTCCTGCGCAACCACCTGGTGGAGTCGCAACTGCTCGACCTGAGCTGGGTGGAGTCCGCCCCCGACACCTCGGGCGACAGGCCGGGCTGGACCACCCACGTACGGGTGGGCGAGCGCGTACGCGGCGCGTTCGCCGGCTACGGCGCCCCCAACGACTTCGTCTGCGACGTCGAGCTGGGCCGCGGGCACACCGCCGACGTGCAGGCGTGCTGCGTGGGCTCCGGCGTCCGCGGCCTGTTCTGGGGCTGGAACTCGATCGTCACCGCCGACGACCGCGTCACCCGCGTCAACCTGCTCCTGACCAGGGCCACCCGGCAGGTCACGGTGCTCAGCCACCTCCCCCACGAGGGCCGGGTCGACCTGGACGTGCACGAGGACCTGCGGGAGCTGCGGATGCGGGTGCCCGACTGGGCCGGGTACGCCAAGGTCCGCGTCGACCGGCCCCAAGGCGGCTTCGACGGGACCCAGGCCGGGGCGTGGGCGCCGGACGGCTATCTGTCGATCCCCGCGCCGCGCGGGGGCGAGCGCGTCACGGTCACGTTCCCGGTGCCGGAGACGGCGAGCACGGAGGTCGCGGCGGGCCGCGAATACCAGGTGCGCTGGCGGGGCGACGACGTCATCGGGATCAGCCCCGAGGGCACCGCCCGGCCGATGTACAGCGGGCGCAAGGTCCATCCCACCGCCCCCCGCCGTTCGTACGAGCTGACCTGCCCCGCGAAGGAGTGGACCTGGTGACCTGGACCCTGCCCGACACCCCGGCGGCCGAGACGCTGCGGCCGTACGACCTGCGTTGCGAGCACCTGGCCACTCCCTCGGGGATCGGCGTGGCCGTGCCGAGACTGAGCTGGCGCCTCGCCTCCGACCGGCGCGGCGACGCGCAGGCCGCCCGCCGCGTGCGGGTCACCGGCCCCGGCGGCGTCCTGGCCTGGGACAGCGGCTGGATCGAGGACGAGGACGTCAGCGCCGACTACGGCGGCGCACCCCTGACGTCGTTCGCCCGCTACGCCTGGCAGGTCGAGGTGCGCCCGGCGGACGGCCCCGCGACGGCGGCGGAGTCGTGGTTCGGCACCGGCGTGCTGCATCCCGACGAGTGGCGGGCGGCGTGGATCGGGCACGACCCGGAGACCGAGCCGCCGTTCGAGCCGCCCACCGACGACCCCGAGCCCCGCGGCGCGCGCACCGCCCACCTGCCCGCGCCCCGGTGTTTCCGGACCGAGCTCGCCCTGTCCCCGGCGACCTCGGTCCGGATCGCCTGCACCGCCCGCGGCCTGTACGAGCTGCGCGTCAACGGCCACCGGGTCGGCGACGGCGAGCTGACGCCGGGCTGGACCGACTACCGGCAGCGCGTCCCGTACCAGGTCCACGACGTCACGGACCTGATCGGCGACGGGCCCGCCTGCGTGGGCGCGGTGCTGGCGGACGGCTGGTGGTCGGGCAGCCTGGGCTGGGACGGCCGGCGCCAGGCGCAGCACTACGGCCGGGACCCGCAGCTCCTCGTCCAGATCGTGGCCGACCACCCGGACGGCTCGCGCACGGTCGCCGGCACGGACGAGGGCTGGCGCGAGAGCACCGGGCCGCTGCGCTACGCCGACCTGCTGATGGGCGAGTGGTACGACGCCCGCCTGGAGCACGACGGCTGGGACCTGCCCGGCTTCGACGACAGCGCGTGGGCGCCCGCCCGGGTCGTGGACACCGGCCACGGCGTCCTGGTGCCCACGGCCGCCGAGCCGGTGCGGGTCACCGAGGAGCTCCGGCCGGTGTCCACGAGCGAGAGCGGCGGCCGTACCGTCGTGGACCTGGGCCAGAACATCGCGGGCCGGGTACGCCTGACGCTGCGCGGCGCGGCGCGAGGCGACCGCGTCACGCTCAGGCACGGCGAGGCCCTGACCGACGACGGCGCCCTCTACACCGCCAACCTGCGATCGGCCGAGGCCACCGACCACTACGTGGCGGCGGGACGGCCGGAGGAGACGTACGAGCCGCGCTTCACCGTGCACGGCTTCCGCTACGTCGAGATCACCGGGGCCCCGGCCGACGTCGAGGTCACGGGCCGGGTGCTGCACTCGGACACGCCGGTCGCGGGCGAGTTCTCCTGCTCGGACGCCATGGTGCGGCAGCTCACGAGCAACCTGCGGTGGAGCCAGCGCGGCAACTTCGTGTCGGTGCCCACCGACTGCCCGCAGCGCGACGAGCGGCTCGGCTGGACGGCGGACGCGCAGGTGTTCCTGCCCACGGCCTGCTACAACGCCGACGTGGCCGCGTTCTTCACCGGCTGGCTGGCCGACCTGCGCAGCGCGCAGACCGCCGAGGGCGCGGTGCCGGACGTGGTGCCGCACGTGATGACCGGGCGGCACGGCACACCCGGCTGGGGCGACGCCGCGACGATCGTGCCGTGGCACCTGTACCACGTGTACGGCGACGAGCGGGTGCTGCGCGACAGCCTGCCGAGCATGCGGCGCTGGGTGGACCACGTCGAGCGGCACAATCCCGGCCTGATCTGGCGCACCAGGGTCGGCAGCCACTACGGCGACTGGCTGCAGGCGGGCGTGCGGACCTCCCGCGACGTGCTGGCCACCGCGTTCTTCGCGCTGAGCGCGGAGCTGACCGCGAAGGCGGCGGGGGTGCTGGGCGACAACACGGCGCGCGACCGGTACGCGGGGCTGCGGGCGCGGATCGGGGAGGCGTTCGCCCGGGAGTTCGTGGCGGCGGACGGGCGGATCACCGGCGACACGCAGACCGGCTACCTGCTGGCGCTCGCGTACGGGCTGGTCCCCGGGGAGCTCGTGCCGGCGGCCGTGGGGCATCTGGTGGCCGACCTGGAGCGGCGGGGGCGGCGGCTGACGACCGGGTTCGCCGGGGTGGGGCTGCTCGGTCCCGTCCTGTCGGAGCACGGGCGGCACGACCTGGCGTACGCGCTGCTGCACGACGACCGCTACCCGTCGTGGGGGTACTCGATCAAACGCGGGGCCACCACGATCTGGGAGCGGTGGGACGGCTGGACGGAGGAGACCGGGTTCGGCCCGGTCGCGATGAACTCCTTCAACCACTACGCGCTGGGCTCGGTCGGGGCGTGGCTGTACGGCGGGGTCGCCGGGATCGGCCAGGAGGAAGGGTCGGTGGGGTTCCGCCGGCCGCTCATCCGGCCGCTGCCCGGGGGGACGTTGCGGTGGGCGGAGGCCGCCCATGACACGCCTCTGGGGCGGTTGCGCAGCCGGTGGGAGGTGTCCGGGGGCGTGCTGCGGCTGGAGGTCCAGGTGCCGCCGGGGGCGCTGGCCACCGTCCACGTCCCCACCACGGACCCGTCGTCGGTACGGGAGTCGGGCGCGCCGGTGGACGGGGTCGCCACGGACTCCGCGCTGGTGTGCCGGGCCGGGTCCGGGCGTCATGTGTTCACCGCCGCATGGGAGCGGTGACCACGTGGGCCGCCGCCGCCGAACGGCTCGGCGGCGGCCTGCGCGACCTGACGGTACGGAACGTGGTCCGCACCACGGCCGGCGGCACCGGCCTGCGGGTGCGGCTGACCAACGCTTTCGGGGAGGAGGAGCTGAGCGTCGGGCACGCGTACGTGGGCGTACCTCGCACAGGACTCCGAGCGGCGGACCGGCGCTCCGGGCTCTGTGTGGGGGCGGCGCTTGAGCCGGGCTCGAACCGGAGGCTGACGTTCGGCGGGGTGCCCGAGGTGCGGCTCGCCCCGGGGGCGACGGTCCTCAGCGATCCGCTGCCCGGCCGGGTGCCGCCCCGGCAGCGCCTGGCCGTCAGCCTCTACCTCAGCGGCGACTGCCCCACCCTCACCGGCCGCAACCGCGCCACCGCCCCGGCCTGGCCGCCGCCCTCACGCGCGGTGGCCGAGCGGGAGCCCGCGCTCGCGCCCGCCTACCGGTCATCGCCCGGCGACCATGCCGCCGACGAGAGCGGGAACCCCTTCGTGGCGGAGTCGGCGAGCTGGCACTGGCTGGACGCCCTGACCGTCGTCCCACCCGAGCCGGTGCGGTGCGTCGCCGTGCTCGGCGACTCCATCGCCACCGGCGTCGGCTCCGAGGCCGGCCACGGCTGGCCCGACCTCCTGGCCGACCACGCCGCCTTCGCCGCGCCGTCATGGCCGCTCGCCGTCGCGAACGAGGGCGTGTCCGGCGGCCGGGTGCTGACGGCGGGCACCGGCCGCTCCGCCGAGGCGCGCCTGACCGCCGAGGTGCTGACCAAGCCCGGCATCGACACCGTGATCCTGCCGGCCGGCCTCAACGACCTCGGCCACGGCGCCCGCGCGGACGAGCTCATCGCCGCCTGCCGCCGCATCGTCGCCACCGCCCACGCCGCCGGGGTATGCGTGATCGGCGCCACGCTGACCCCGTTCGCCGGAGCCGAGTACCACACCGCCCAGGGGGAGCGGGCGAGGCAGGCGGTCAACTCGTTCGTCAGGGACGGCGGCGTGTTCGACGGGCGGGCCGACTTCGACGCCGCGCTCCGCGACCCCGCCGACCCGGCCCGCCTGCTCCCCCGCCACGACTGCGGCGACCACCTCCACCCGAGCGCGGCCGGCCACCGGGCGCTGGCCGAAGCGATCTACAGCGTGATCGCCGGCTCCGGCCGGTGAATCCCCCGGGGCCGGTACCCCAGGGCCCCGGACACCCCCAGGTAATCGGCCAGCAGCCAGATGATGGCCAGCCACATCTCCGTCCCCTGCAACCCGGGCCCGTTCCCCCCGGACAGGGCGAAGCTGAAGCCCGCGCCGTCGTGCCAGCCGCCCAGCGCGCGGACCAGGTTCTCCCGCGCCCACGCCTCCCCCTCGGCCCGCCGGTAGCGGGTCTGCCGGCCCAGCAGCCACAGGGGATGGATGACGTCGAGCACGTTGCAGGCGTTGCCGGTGTCGGGCCCGAAGTAGCGCGGGTCGCGGGCCTGGGCGAGCACGGTGTCCAGGGCCCGCTCCGGGTACGGCAACGGCAGCCCGAACTGCGCGAACGTCCCCCTCGTCAGCCGGTAGAACCCGTTGACCACCATCAGCCACCCCGAGCCGGAGTCCGGCTCGCCCCACATCCCGTGGGTCTGGCGGCAGCGGGTCAGCAGCCAGCCGAAGAGCGCCTCCCTCTCACCGCCCGGCCCGAAGGAGAGGTTGCGGTAGAGCCCGGTGCCGATCGCGTCCACCACCGAACCGGCCGTCCACGCCTCCCGCGCCCAGTCCAGCCCGTCGAGGGTGGCGATCAGCTCCTGCGAACCGAGGCCGCCGACGGCGTGCACCGGGTGCCGGAAGCCGGTGCCGAGCAGGTCGAGCGCGTATCCGACGCACAGCACGTGGTAGGCGGTCACGCCCTCCAGTTCGGGCACGCCGGAGGCGCCGAGCTCGGGGACGAGGCCCGTGGCCGGGTCCTGGCGGTCCCGGAGGAACGTGACGATCTCCTCGCGGGCCGGGGCCGGGGGCGGGCCGCCGAGGAGCAGGTCGGCGATCTCCACCGCGTCGCACCAGGCGCGCACGGTGGGCTGGGCGCCGGGGCGGTCCACGTACCGGTCGCCGGTCCAGCAGCGGGCGAGCAGCACCCCGGCCTGCTCCTTGGCGCGGCCGGCGAACTCGGCGAGCAACTCTTCGAGGTCGTCCGCCGCGCCACGCCCGACGGCGGGCCGCTCACGCGGGGCCGTCTCACGCGGGGCCGTCTCACGCAGGGCCGTCTCACGCAGGGCCGTCTCACGCAGGGCCGTCTCACGCAGGGCCGTCTCACGCGGGGTGCGGCGGTCGCGGATCTGGCGGGCCGGGTTGCCCGCGACCATGGCCCACGCGGGCACGTCCTTGGTGACGACCGCGCCGGCCCCGACGATGGCGTGCTCGCCGATCGTCACCCCGTCGAGCACGACCACGTTCGAGCCGATCCACACGTCGTCGCCGACCCGGATGCCCTTCGAGGTGATCGGCTGCCGGAACACGGGCCGGTCCGGCTCGGTCCCGTGGTTGAAGCCGAGCAGCGACGTGTGCGCCCCGATCCGTACGGCGTCGCCGAGCTCCACGCGCCCGCGTACGACGGCGTACGGGTTGATGGTGCAGTCGCTGCCCATGACGATGTCGTCGGTGACGTAGGCGTGGGCGGCGATGTAGCTGTGGTCGCCCATGCGGAGGCTGTCGGCGTAGACACCGGCCAGCGGCGAGACGAACACCTTCCCGGCCGCGTCGATGGCGATCCTGGACCGCAGCGCGTCCAGGTGCCGCTCCTGGGCGCGGCGGTCGTCGTCGGTCGCGTGGTCCCAGAACAGCCACGGGCACAGGTCGAACTTGGACGGTTCTGTCATGCGGGTCAGCATCCTCTCACAGCGGCGATTGTCATCGACCAGGTGTGCCGGCGGACCGGCAGCCGGTACCGCTCGGGCAGGGCGGGGCCGCAGGAGGCGCTGCCGATCCCCTGCTGGCCGTGGTCCAGGTTCAGCCACACGCGGCCCGAGTCGGTCAGGTCGTGGGGGCGGCGGGCGGCCTGGAGGGCCTCGCTGGTCCAGCGGCGGGCGGTGAAGTCGAGGTGCGGCTCACCGTCCACGCGCAGGGTCGGCAGGCCCTCGCCCGACACTTCGAGCCAGCGGGTCTCGACGTGGTTGCCGTTCTCCTGCGGGACGAGGTAGGGGGTCTGCAGGGCGTCGATGGAGCCGGTGTGGCGGCCGACGCGGGCGGCGGCGCGGCTGTCGGCGTACGACTCGCCGGGGCCGCGCCCGAACCAGGTGACGTCGGTGTAGCCGCCGGGCAGGGCGAACCTCGTACCGATGCGGGGCGGGCGCACGGTGAGGTGCCCGTAGGCGGTGTCGTGCCAGTCGCCGACGGGGTCGGCCTCGATCAGCAGGTGCAGCGCCCCGTCTCGCCAGCGGTAGGTGTACGTGGTGCGGAAGCCCAGGGTACGGGTGGCGGGCCCGCTCCGTCCCCGGACGACGATCGTGTGGTCGTCGGGCCGTTCGATCCCGCCGGCGCGCTGCAGGAACCGGTCGAGCCCCACCGCCTCCCAGTCGGCGGCCAGGGCGTTCCTGGGGCCCTGACCCCGGTCGTTCTCGGTGGGGGCACGCCAGACGTCGAACACGGGCCCGTCCAGCTCGACCTCGCCGACGCGCACCAGCCGTCCGGTCCCGCCGTCGAACACCGCCCCGCCCAGCAGCACCTCCCCCGCCCGGCGGGCGGACGCACCGGCGCCCAGGGCGCTCGGACGCGGTCGAGGGGTGCTGCCGAGGCGGGCCTGCCCGAAGGCGACCACATGACCGGCCGGAGCCCAGCGCGTGGCACCGGCCAGAACGGCCTCCACCGTGAGCCAGACCTCCCCGCCCACCCGTGAGCCACCCGACCCCGAACCACCCGACCCCGACCCACCCGGCCCCGACCCACCGCGCCTCGCCGTGACGCCCGCCTCCGGCAGTGGCACGCGCACCGCCGACCGCGCCGGGCAGTGCGGCACCGCCAAGGTCCCCGAGGCCCCGGCGATGCCGTCCGCCTCCACCCGCCACCGGAACTCCAGGTGCCCGAGCGAGACCACGTCGTGCTTGTTGGCGACGACGACCTCGTCCCCGTCCACCTCGATCCCCACCGGCTCGATGGCCTTGCGCAGCTCCGCCAGCCCCGGCGACGGCGTGCGGTCCGGGAACAGCAGCCCGTCCAGGCAGTAGCGCTCACCGTTCGGCTGGTGGTCGACGTCCCCGCCATGCCGGTAGTACCGCCGCCCCCGCTCGTCGAGCCCGGCCAGCCCGTGGTCGATCCACTCCCACACGAACGCCCCGCAGAACCGCTCGTACGACTCCAGGATCGCCTGGTAGTCGGCCAGCGACCCGGGCCCGTTGCCCATCGCGTGCGCGTACTCGCACAGCAGGAACGGCAGCCCCCGCCGCCGCACGTCGTCGTCCGACCCGGGCACGACCCCCTCGGGCGGCTCCTCCTTGCGCCGCCCGATGCGCTCCAGATCGTCCAGGGACGGGTACATCAGGCTGTAGAAGTCGGAGTGCCGGTAGAGGGGGTCACGCTCGTAGTGCAGCGGCCGGGTCGGGTCGCGCCGCCGGATCCACTCCTCGATCTCTCCGAACGCCGCCCCTGCGCCGCTCTCGTTGCCCAGCGACCAGACGACCACGCTCGGATGGTTCTTGTCGCGCTCCACCATGCGGCGGGCCCGGTCGAGCAGGGCGTCACGCCACATCGGCTCGGCGGGCGGGTTGCCCTCCCAGCCCGCGTAGATGAAGCCGTGGGTCTCGATGTCGCACTCGTCGACCACCCACAGGCCGTACTCGTCGCACAGCCGCAGGAACTCCGGATGCGGCGGGTAGTGGGCGGTGCGGACGGCGTTGACGTTGTGCCGTTTCATCAGCTCGATGTCACGGATCATGGTGTCGCGGTCGAGCGACCTGCCCCGGTCGGGGTCGTGCTCGTGCCGGTTGACGCCCCTGAACAGCACCGGAGCCCCGTTGATCAGCAGCCGGCCGCCGGCGATCTCGACCGTGCGGAAGCCGATCGCCAGCTCGATCGTCTCCCCGGCCGCCGACAGCGTTCCCCGGTAGAGGCGTGGGTGCTCGGCGCTCCAGGGTTCCACCGCCTCCAGCGTGACCTGCTCGCCCGTGGGCACGGAGATCCCGAGTTCGGGGACCTCCACCAACCCCGGCACGTCGGCGGTGACCAGCAGGGCGCCACCGCCGTCCCGGTAGGAGGCCCGCACGGTGAGGTCGTCGATGCCGTTCACCGGGCGGGCCAGCAGCTCCACGTCGCGGAAGATGCCCGGCAGCCACCACATGTCCTGGTCTTCCAGGTAGCTGCCGGTCGACCAGCGCTGCACGCGTACGGCCAGCAGATTGACGCCGGGCCGCAGCGCCTCGGTCACGTCGAACTCGAACGGCAGCCGACTCCCCTTCGAGTGGCCGAGCAGTTCCCCGTTCAGCCACACGGTGCCGCAGGAGTCGACGCCCTGGAAGCGCAGCACCGACCGGCCGGAGGGCCAACCGGGCGGCAGGTCGAAGCGGAGGCGGTAGTCGCCGGTGGGGTTGTCGTCGGGCAGGTACGGCGGATCGAGGGGGAACGGGTAGGCGGTGTTGGTGTAGAGCGGCCGGTCGTGTCCCTCCAGCACCCAGTGCGCCGGCACCCGGATCGTCTCCCAGTCGCTGTCGTCGAGCGCCGGGTCGGGCAACGCGGGGCCGGTCCCCCCGGCGGTGGCCGAGAGCCGGAAGCGCCACCGCCCGTTGAGCGACAGCCGGGGCGCGTCGGAGACGAAGTACGCCCGCGCCGCCCGCCGCCCCGACCCCGGTCCTGGATCTTCGTGGAAATCGACCATCCGCAGGTCCCCTCCGACGGAGATGAGACAAAACGTTTTAACCCTATAAGGACGACCTTTCATACACCAGATCTCAAATGCATTGACATCAGGCAGTGAATATATATATCATCCAGTAAATCGTTTTAACATTCCGGGGACCCTCATGACGAGCACAACCGGCATCCGATTCGGCACCGCCTACTACTGGGAATACCAGCGCTCCCCCGACCTGAAGCGCGACCTCGACCTGATGGCCCAGGCCAGGATCGACACGATCAGGGTCGGCGAGTCCGTCTGGTCCACCTGGGAGCCGAGCGACGGCGAGTTCGACCTCGACTGGCTGACGCCGATCCTCGACGCGGCGCACGAGCGCGGCATCGGCGTGCTGCTCGGCACCCCGACCTACGCCGTCCCACCATGGTTGCAGCGCAAGCACCCCGAGCTGGCCGTCGTCCGCGCGGACGGCGCCCGGATCCCGTGGGGCGCGCGCCAGGAGATCGACTTCACCTCCCCGACCTTCCTCCGGTACGCCGAACGCGTCATCCGCCAGGTCGTCGGCCACCACGGCGGGCACCCGGCGGTCATCGGGATCCAGCTCGACAACGAGCCGGGCCTGCACCTGATCCACAACGAGCCGGTGTTCGAGCGGTTCGTCACCTGGCTCCGGCACAGGTACGGCGACGTCGACCGCCTCAACGAGGAGTGGGGCCTGACGTACTGGTCGCACCGCCTCGGCTCCTGGGAGGAGCTGTGGCCCCCGCAGGGCAACACGACCCCGTCCTACGACCTGGCCTGGCGGCGTTTCCAGGCCGAGCTGACCACGGAGTTCATCGGCCGACAGGCCGCCCTCGTGCGCGAACTGGTCCCCGGGGACCGCGCGCTGACCACGTGCCTGGCCTACCAGCGTCCTGCCCTGCACGACGTACGGCTGTCCGAGCACCTGACGGTCACCAGCGGCAACGCCTACTACCTGCCGCAGGACGGGCTGACCCGCGACACCGGCGAGATCACCTGGTTCACGACCGGGCCCACGGGCCTGTTCCAGGCGGCCGACCGCATGTACGCCTCCAAGCAGGGCCGCTTCTGGGTGACCGAGACCAACGCCACGTCGATCGCCGGCTCGCAGCTCAACCTCCCGCCCTATGACGGCCAGCTCCGCCAGGCGGCGTGGGCCCTGGTGGCGCGCGGGGCGGAGCTGATCTCGTACTGGCACTGGCACACGCTGCACCACGGCGCCGAGACGTATTGGGGCGGCGTCCTCGGCCACTCCCAGGAGCCCGGCCGCGTCTACGACGAGATCGCGGCGCTGGGCGCGGAGCTGGAGCGGGCCGGCGAGGACCTCACCGATCTCACGCCGGACGCCGACGTCGGATTCCTGTACTCGCACGACAGCAAGTGGGCGCTGACCTTCCAGCCGCCGCTCACGCTCGACGGCCGCACCCCCGACCAGGACTCCTACGAGCGCATCCTGGCCGCGTTCTACCAGGGCGCGGCCGACGCGGGACGGCAGGCGGCCTTCGTGACGCCCGGCCGGCTCAGATCTCTGCCCGTCCTCGTGGTGCCGGCGCTCTACTGCCTGTCGCCCGAGACGGCCGACGAGCTGACCGCCTACGTACGCGACGGAGGCCACCTGATCATGACGTTCCGCACCGGCTACGCCGACGAGGAGGCCAGGGCGCGGGCCGAGGTCGCGCCCGGCCCGCTGCGGGCCCTGGCCGGGGTGCGCTACCTCGAATACTCGACGCTGCTGGAGCCGATCCCCCTGCACGGGCTCGGGAAACGGGACGTGGCCCGCCACTGGGCCGACGCCTTGGAGCCGGAGGGCGCGCAGCCGCTGGCGTTCTACGACCACCACCACTTCGGCCGGTGGCCCGCGATCACCCGGCACCGCGTGGGCGACGGCACCGTGACCTACGTGGGCACCTTGCCGGGCAGGGAGCTGACGGCCGAGCTGTTCCGCAGAGAGCAGGACGGCCTCGTCCGCACCGACTCACCGCAGGTCACCGTGCGTTCGGCGGTCAACGGACACGGCGAACGCCTCTGGTTCGCCCACAACTGGTCCGACCGCGAGCACACGGTGACGCTCACCGGCCCGGCGACCGAGGTCACCGGGCGCCGCGAACCGCTGCCACCGGGGCCGCTGCGGCTGGCCCCCTTCGACGTACGAGTGGTGAGATGACCGCATTCCAGCCCGACTGGGAGTCGCTGCGCGGCCACCAGATCCCCCAGTGGTTCGGCGAGGCGAAGTTCGGCATCTGGTCGCATTGGGGCCCGCAGTCGGTGGCCCGCTCAGGCGACTGGTACGCCCGCCACCTCTACGGCATGCAGCCCTGGTCAGAGCCCTGGGAACGCAAGAGGGCCACCCGCCAGCACGCCCACCACCGCGCCCACTTCGGCGCCCACTTCGGCGCCCACTTCGGCGCGGGCGGCGCGAAGGACCTTTTCCCGCGCTGGCGCGCCGAGCGCTTCGACCCCGACGAGCTCATCGACCTGTACGTCGCGAGCGGCGCCCGCTACTTCGTCGCCCTGGCCACCCACTGCGACAACTTCGACCTGTGGGACTCCCGGCAGCACGGCTGGAACGCCGCCCGCGTCGGGCCGGGCCGCGACATCGTGGCCGCCTGGCAGCGTGCCGCCCGCTCCGCCGGGCTGCCGTTCGGCCTGAGCTTCCACCAGAACTGGACGTGGCGCTGGCTCGACGTCGCCCACGGTCGCGACCCGGAGACCGGCGAGCCCTACGACGGCGCGCTGACCAGGCGCGACGGCATCGGCACCTGGTGGGAGGGCCTCGACCCGGCCGACCTCTACCCCGAGCGGCACGAGCCGGGGGCCCGGCCTCCGGCGTACGTGGCCGAGCGGTTCTACGCCCGCGTGCGCGAGGCGCTCGACCGCTACCGCCCCGACCTGGTCTATCTCGACGACGGCCGGCTGCCGTTCGACGCGGGCAGCGTGGTCGAGTCGGAGCCGGTCAGCGCGGCCGGGCTGGAGCTGCTGGCGCACTACTACAACACCTGCCCGACGGGCGGCCTGGTCACGATCAAGGACGTGCCGGACGCCGACCGCACCGCCGTCGTCCTCGACTGCGAGCGCCGCCAGCTCGACACCGCCCAGCCCCACCCGTGGCAGTTCGACACCAGCGACGGCGAGTGGTTCGACTGCGCCGACGACGACCCCATGTTCCACCCGCGCAAGAGCGCCCAGCAGATCGTCCACACCCTGATCGACGTGGTCAGCAAGAACGGCTGCCTGCTGCTGAACATCCCCCAGCACGCCGACGGCACCGTGGACGACCGGGCGCGCGCGCTGCTGGCCGAGGTCGGCGACTGGCTGCGCGTGTGCGGCGAGGGCGTGTACGGCACGACCCCCTGGCACCGCGCCGCCGAGGGCGCGACCGAGCTGGGCGGCACCAAGGGCTACGAGGGCTACAACGAGGCCGACCGCGCCTACCGGCCCGGCGACATCCGCTTCACCCGGCGCGGCGACACCCTGTACGCCACGCTGCTCGCCTGGCCGGAGTCCGGGACCGCCGCGATCACCAGCCTGGGCACCGCCGCCGGGCTCCTGAAGCGCCCTCCGGACGCCGTCGAGCTGCTGGGCCACGGCCCGGTCGGCTGGCGGCGGTCCGAGACCGCGCTCCACGCCGACCTGCCGCCGGAGCCGCCGACCAAGGCCGCGTACATGCTCAAGATCACGGGAGTGCCATGGTGACGAACCCGCGTACCTGCGACCTGACCGACCCCCTCGGCCTCGAGACCACCCGGCCCGCCCTGAGCTGGCGGCTCACGGGCGTCTCCGCGCAGACCGCCTACCACGTCCGGGTCGACGGCCTGTGGGACAGCGGCGAGGTCGAGTCGGCCGACCAGCGCGTCGTCTACGGCGGCGCGCCCCTCACCAGCCGCACCGCCGCCCGCTGGCGGGTGCGGACCCGCGACGGGGACGGCCGCTGGTCCGGCTGGAGCGAGGAGGCCCGCTTCGAGCTGGGCCTGCTGGAGGCCGGCGACTGGAGCGCCGCCTGGATCACCCACCCGGACTGGTACGACGCGCAGGACGACCCGCGCGTCGGCGAGGGCCGCCCGCTGCCGCTGCTCGCGGGCGAGTTCACCGTGGCGGGGCCGGTCGCGGGCGCCCGGCTGTACGTCTCGGGGCTGGGCGTCTACGTCGCGTCGCTGAACGGCTCGCCGGTGAGCGAGGCCGTGCTCGAACCGCCGTACACGGACTTCACCCGGCGCGTCGCGTACGCCACGCATGACGTGACGGCGCTGCTGCGCGAGGGCCGCAACGCGCTCGGCATCGCGCTCGGCCCCGGGATCGCGCACGTGTTCCCGCACCAGGACCGCTACATGAAGTTCTACGGCTCCAAGGCCGCGCCCCGCGCGATCGCGCAGCTCGAGGTCGCCTACGCCGACGGCACGGCCGAACGGTTCGGCACGGGCGCGGACTGGCTGGCCACGGAGGGCCCCACCACCCGCTCGCACTGGTACGGCGGCGAGGACCACGACGCCCGCCTGCGGATCGCCGGCTGGGACGCCCCCGGCGCGGACCGCTCCGGCTGGGTCCCGGCGACCGTCCGCCCCGGCGGCACCGGGCTGCTGCGCTCGCGCTCATGCCCGCCGATCAGGGTCACGGAGGAGCTGCCCGCCGTGGCCAAGCTCGTCGCCACCGACGGCACGGCGGTCTTCGACGTGGGCGCGGTCGTGGCCGGCTGGGCCGAGCTGCGCCTCGACCTGCCGGCCGGACGATACCTGCGGCTGCTGCCCGGCGACCAGCTCGACGCGTTCGGCCGCGTGGTCCAGTCGAAGCCGACGACGGGCGCGCCGATCTTCAGCACGTACGTCACCGAGGACGGCCCCCAGACCTGGCACCCGGACTTCCGCTACGACGGCTTCCGCTACGTCGAGGTCCAGGGCCTGCCGGAGCACGCCGGCCCGGAGGCCGTGGCGGCGCTGGTGCTGCGCGCCGGCAACGAGCACATCGGCCGGTTCGAGACCTCCGACGCGCTGCTCAACGACATCCACACCATCATCGACCGCGCGGTGCGCGGCAACATGTACAGCGTCCTGACCGACTGCCCGCACCGGGAGAAGCTGGGCTGGCTGGAGCAGACCCACCTGCTCTTCGACGTCGTGGCCTACAACTACGACGTCGCCGCCTACTGCCGCGAGCTGGCCGTCACCATCGCCGAGGCGCAGACCGAGGACGGCCTGGTCCCGGACATCGCGCCCGAGTACGTGGTGTTCGACAGCGCCTTCAGGGACGACCCGAACTGGGGCGGCGCGATGGTGCGCGTCCCCTGGCAGCTCTACCGCTGGTACGGCGACACCACCGCGATGGAGACGCACTACGACGCGATGCGCCGCTACGTCGACTATCTGACGGGCCGCGCCCGGGACGGCATCCTCGGCTACGGGCTCGGCGACTGGTTCGGCCTGGACGACTCGACGCCGGTGCCGCTGGTGGGCACGTGGGGCTACTGGCGGGCCGCGCGCACGATGGCGAAGGTCGCCGGGGTGCTGGGCCGCGACGACGACGCCAAGCGCTACCGCGCGCTGACCGAGGCGATCTCGGCCGCGTTCACCGGCGCCTTCTTCAAGGGCGAGCGCTTCGGCGGCGGCGGGCAGGCGTCGGAGACCCTGGCGCTGGACATGGGCGTCGTCCCGGAGGAGCTCGTGCCGGGCACGCTCGACCGGCTGAGCGAGGCCGTGCGCACCGGCGCCATCACCGTCGGGGAGATCGCGCTGCCCGCGCTCTACCAGGTGCTCGGCCGCGCCGGCCGGCACGAGGCCCTGTACGGCTTCGCCACCTCCACCGGCCACCCGAGCTACGGCTACCAGGTGCGCCACGGCGCCACCGCGCTCACCGAGGCGTGGGACGGGCCGACGCGCGGCCTGTCGCAGAACCACTACATGCTGGGCGCCATCGACTCCTGGTTCTACCGGAGCCTGGGCGGCATCGGCCAGGCTCCGGGCTCGACCGGCTTCCGCCGGCTGCTCATCGCGCCCGCCGCGCCGGGCGACCTGGCGTCCGTGAGCGCGAGCACCGCCACCCCGTACGGCCGGGTCGGCGTGTCGTGGGAGCGGGCGGACGGGGAGTTCGCGCTGGAGGTGGAGGTGCCGCCCGGCTCGACGGCCGAGGTGCGCCTGCCGGACCTGGGCCTCGACCGGCACCACGGCCCCGGCACACCCGTCGGCGACCGCGCGTGGGAGGTGCCCGCCGGGCGGTGGACGTTCGGGTCGGGCCGATGAGCGCCTACGACCCGGCCGGCATCATGACCCCGCGCAAGGTCGGGCGGCTGCTGGTCGAGCCGTCGCGGGAGCCGGGCCGCTTCGACAGCCTCTTCGTGGACTGCCCGTTCGTGTGCTCCGACGGCGGCGAGTACCTGATGACGTACGTGGGCTTCGACGGCACCGGCTACCAGACCGCGCTGAGCCGCTCGCGCGACCTCGAATCGTGGGGCCCCGGCGAGGTCGTCCTCCCGCGCGACCCCGATCACCCGTACCGCCGCCACAACGCCGCGCTGACCTCGATCGTGCGCGACAACCGGCTCGGCTCGGAGGGCCAGGTGACGTGGCTGGACGGCCGGGCGGTGGGCACCTACCACGCTTATCCGGAGCCGGGCATGGAGACGGGCGCGGCCATCATCGGGTTCTGTGTCAGCGACGACCTGCGGAGCTGGCGGGACACCGGCGCCGTGCTGCGCCCGCAGGACGGCGGCGCGTGGGAGCGCGGCGGCCTGTACAAGTCGTGGCTCCTGCGTCACGACGGCCTCTACTACTGCTTCTACAACGCCAAGAACCGCACCTACGACGGCTGGCGCGAGCAGATCGGCTACGCGGTCTCCCCCGACCTCGAACACTGGGAGCGCCCCCAGGCGACGCCGGTGGTGCCGAACGGCGGCGCGGGCGCGTTCGACGAGCGCTTCGCCTCCGACCCGTGCGTGCTGCGCGACGGCGACTGGTGGGTGATGTTCTACTTCGGGCTCTCCTTCGACGGGCACGCCCGCGAGGGGTACGCGGTCTCCCGGGACCTGCGGACCTGGCACAAGGGCGACGAGATCCTCATCGACGTGGGCCCGAAGGGCTCGACGGACGACACCTACGCGCACAAGCCGGCGGTCGTCTCCCGCGACGGCCGGCTGCACCACTTCTACACGGCCGTACGGCGCTGCGAGCCGTACCGGGTGGGCGAGCACACGCTGACCGAGCGGCGCGGGATCTCCCTGGCCAGCGCGCTCTGAAGACGGAGGACATCGATGCAGTCATCTCGCCGGAGGTTTCTGGCCGCGGCCGCGGGCGGCCTGCTCGCCGTACCGGTGGCGGGCCGCGCGGAGGCCGCCACGTCGGAATGGAGCCGGGTGCCGCGGATCATGCGGCGCATCCGCCCGCCCCGCTTCCCCCGCCGCACCTTCCCGGTCACCTCGTACGGCGCCGTGGGCGACGGGACGGCGAAGTGCACCGGCGCCTTCGAGCAGGCGATCGCGGCCTGCGCGGCGGCGGGCGGCGGACGGGTGCTGGTGCCCGCGGGCACGTACCTGACCGGGGCGATCCACCTGGCCGACAACGTCGAGCTGCACCTGGAGGCGGGCGCGACCCTCAGGTTCAGCCGCGACCCCGCCGACTACCTGCCCGTCGTGCACACCCGGTACGAGGGCATCGAGCTGATGAACTACTCCCCGTTCATCTACGCCTACGGCCGGACCAACGTCGCCATCACCGGCGGCGGCACCATCGACGGCCAGGCGGACGCCACGCACTGGTGGGACTGGTCGGGCGACCCGCCGCCCTCGGAGCGCCCCGACAAGGACCTGCTCGCCCGCATGGCCGAGGAGGGCGTGCCCGTGGCGGAGCGGGTGTTCGGCGAAGGCCACCACCTGCGGCCGAACCTCGTCCAGCTCTACCGGTGCCGCAACGTGCTCATCGAGGGCGTGACGGTCAAGGACTCCCCGATGTGGAACATCCACCCGGTCCTGTGCGCGAACGTGACCATCCGGGGTGTCACGGTGGACAGCCCGCACGGCCCGAACAACGACGGCTGCGACCCGGAGTCGTGCGTGGACGTGCTGATCGAGGACTGCGAGTTCAACACCGGCGACGACTGCGTGGCGATCAAGGCGGGCAAGAACGCCGACGGCCGCCGGGTGAACGAGCCGTCCATGAACGTGCTGGTGACCGGCTGCGTGATGCGCGACGGCAACGGCGGCGTGACGATCGGCAGCGAGACGACCGGCGGCGTGCGGTGGGTGTTCGCGTGGGACTGCACGATGAGCAGCGCCCGGCTGGAACGCGCGGTGCGGATCAAGACCAACCCGGACCGCGGCGGCTACGTCAGGGACATCCACATCAGGGACGTCACCGTGGGCCAGGCCGCCGACGCGGTCATCGAGATCGCCCTCAACTACGAGAACAAGCACACCGGCCCCTACTTCCCCGACGTCGGCACCATCGACATCCGGAGGCTGCGGGCCGGGCGGGCGCCCAGGGCGTTCAACCTGATCGGCAACCCGGGCAACCCGATCAAGGGCGTACGGGTGAGCGACAGCGTCTTCGAGGAGATGGCCGAGGCCGACGTCGTGACCGACGTGACCGGATTCGTGCTGCGCAACGTGTGGGTGAACGGGCGCCGCGTCTGAGCCCCGCCGGGTCCATGAGCGGCTCGGTGGCCCGCTCATGGATCCGCCGGCAACCAGATGGCCGGTCGCGTAGTCCAACCGTGCATGGGGAGCGCACTGATAGACGGTGATCCGCAGCGGGTGGGGGACTACTGGCTGGCGGGGCGGCTCGGCGCGGGCGGGCAGGGGGTCGTCTACGAGGCGTACGACCTGGCCGGTGAGCGGGTGGCCATCAAGATCCTGCGCGGCGACCCGGTCGAGCAGCCCGCGCTGCGGGACCGGATGGCGAAGGAGGCCGTCGCGGCGCAGCGGGTGGCCTCGTTCTGCACGGCGCGGGTGCTCGACGCGGAGCTGGAGGGGCCCAGGCCGTACATCGTCAGCGAATACGTCGAGGGGCCCAGCCTGCGCGCCGCCCGCCGGATCTTCCGCGGCGACGACCTGCACCGCCTGGCCACCGCCATCGCCACCGCGCTGACCGCCATCCACGACGCGGGCGTCGTGCACCGCGACCTCAAGCCCGACAACGTGCTGCTCGGCCCCGACGGCCCCCGGGTGATCGACTTCGGCATCGCCCGCACGCTGGAGATGTCGGTCACCTCGACGGGGATGGTGACCGGCACGCCCGGCTACATGGCGCCCGAGGTGTTCTCCGGCGAGCGGGCCGGCCCCGCCGCCGACGTGTTCGCCTGGGCCGCCGTCGTCCTGTACGCCGCCACCGGCGCGGACCCGTTCACCGGCGAGGCGCTCGGCGCCGTCATGCACCGCGTGCTCTCCCACGAACCGGACCTGAGCGTGCTGCCCGCCTCCCTGCGCGGGCTGGTGGGCGCGGCGCTGTCCAAGGAGCCCGCCCACCGCCCGGCCGCCCGCGAGCTGCTGCTCGGGCTGCTCAGCGGCGACGGGAGCCTGAACATCCGGCGGCTGCTGGCCCGGGGCGCCGACGACGGCCGCCGGATCGCGACCGGGGCCGACGACCCCGCGCTCGGCGTCATCGCCGAGGACGCCTACGCCGCGCTCGAACCCGCCGACAAGGAGCTGGTGCCCGAGCTGTTCCTGCGGCTGATCACGGTGACCGAGGAGGGCGAGCTGGCGCTGCGCGAGCCGCGCAGGTCCGAGCTGCCCGACGGGGTGGAGCGGGTGCTGGGCGCGTTCACGTACGTGGTGTCGGGCACCGACCCCGTACGGCTCATGCGCCCCGCCCTGCCGCTGGCCTGGCCCCGGCTGCGGGCCTGGATCGAGGCCGACAAGGACGGCCTGGCCGTGCACCGCCGGATCAGCACCGCGGCCGGGCGCTGGCAGGAGCACGGCCGCCACGACGGCGACCTGTTCCACGGCAGCGCCCTGGACGACGCGCTGAGCTGGGCGGCCGGCGGGCGCAAGCACATCACGCTGACCCCGGCCGAGCGGGACTTCCTGCAGGCGGGCGCCTCGCTCAGCAGGCGGCGCTCCCGCCGCGCCAGGCTGGTGTCGGTGGGCCTGGCCGTGCTGCTGGTGCTGGCCCTGGCCGCGGGCGCGCTGGCGCTGCGGCAGAGCATCACGCTGACCGAGCAGGGCGCCACGCTGGCGCGGCAGCGCGACACGGCGGAGTCGGCCCGGCTGGCCGCCGCCGCCGACGGCGCCAGGGCCGCCGACCCGGTGCTCGCCATGCTGCTCGGCGCGGCGGCGGGGCGGCTCGCGCCCACCGACGAGGCCAGGTCGAGCCTGCTCTCCTCGGCCGTGGACCCGGCGAGCGCGTCCTTCCGCGACCCGGACACGGGCCCCCTCGTGGCCCGCATGCTGACCGCCGACGGGCGCTCGCTGATCAGCGTCAGCTCCGACGAGGTCAGGGTGTGGGACGTGGCGACCCGGCGGCGGGCCGGCGGTTTCACCGGGCTCGGGCTGACCGCCACGCGCCTGCGGCAGGCGGCGGTCAGCGAGGACGGCCGGATGCTGGCCGTGGCCGACAGCCAGGGCATCACGCTCTGGGAGCTGGCCACCGGGCGGCGGGTGGGCAAGCGGATGCCCGCCAGTGACGAGCTCGACCTGCAGATCGGCTTCAGCGGCGGGCGGCTCGTGGTGACCGCCGGGCAGGGCAAGCAGATCTACGACTGGCGTACCGGGAAGTCGACCGTCGTGCCCGCGCTGTTCAACGCCGCGGTCCACCCGGACGGGAGCTACGCCGTGTCGGGGACCGGGATCTGGACGCTGCCGGCGGGCCGGCAGCGTCCCGGCTTCGGGACCGACTGCGACGACTGCGCCAGCACCCCGGTCTTCAGCCCCGACGGCCGGCGCCTGGCCGTCGGCCAGGACGACGGCCTGACCCTCTACGACACCCGCACCCGCGAGGAGATCGTCCAGCTCCCCGGCGACGAGGGCGCGCTGGTCCCGGTGTTCAGCCGCGACGGCAGGCTGGTCGCGGGCTTCGGCGCCAAGTCGGTCACCGTCTGGCAGCCGGGCGCCGACGAGCCGATGCTGCTCAGGCGCGAGGTGACCGACCCGGTGACCGCGGCCGCGTTCGACGGGAACCGGCTGCGCTACCTGAGCGGCGACACCGTCGTCACGCTCCGGCCGGCCCCCGGTGCCGGCCAGCCGCTCGACGGGATGCTCCTGAGCCACGACGGCCGTTTCCTGGCCACCCACGCGCTCGACGCCACCACGGTGACGCTCAACGGCAAGAGCCGGGAGACCGGCACGTTCGAGCCGTACGACAGCGAGTTCGCCTTCAGCCGCGACGGCTCCCGGCTGGCCCTCAAGCGCGGCGAGCGGGTGTCCGTCCGTGACACCGCCACCTGGCGTGAGCTGGCGAACGTCCGGCCGGAGTTCGCCCCCATCTCCGAGGACGCCAGCGCGCTGCCGACCGCCGGCGGGCTCTGGACGGCCGGCGAGAAGACCTTCACGCTCTGGCAGGTCCCCGGCGGCAAGCAGGTCAGGCAGGTGCCCAGGCCGCGCCTGCTCGGCTGGACGATCGCCGCGAACGGGCGGCTGGTGGGCCTCGACGCGGACCTGCTGCGGCTGGTGGACCTCGAGAGCGGCGAGCCGTTCGGGGCGCGGCTGCCCCTGCCCGAGCAGGCCGACCGCGTCTGGTTCTCCCCCGACCTGAGGCTGGTCGCGGCGAACTTCGACGCCAAGGTGGGCATCTGGCACACGGGGTCGGGCGCGCAGGCCGGTGACTGGCTCCGGGTGAACGCGGCGCCGTGGGACGCGGCGTTCTCGCCCGACGGGCGGCTGTTCGCGTTCGCGTCGCAGGACCAGTCGCTCAGTCTGTGGGACGTGGGGCGGGGAGAGCGGGTCGGGCCCGAGGTGAGGCTGCCGGACAGCCCGCGGTCGGTCGCGTTCTCGCCCGGCTCCGCCGAACTGCTGGCCATCGGCAGGGGCGGGCGGCTGACCCGGCTGCCGACGGCCGTGGAGCCGCTGCTGGCGGCGGTGTGCGGGCGGGCGGGGCGGGGCCTCACCGAGGCGGAGTGGCGCCGCCACCTGCCCGAACGTCCGTACGAGCGGGTCTGCCCGGGCGGCGGCCGTTAGGCCCTGGAGGGGGTGGTGGCGCCCAGGCCGGAGCCGCCGCCGGAGGGGCCCCGGCCCAGCAGCAGCGTGCCGAGCCACAGCACCGCCATGCCCACGGCGACCAGGGCCGAGCCGCGCCCGTCCTGGAACGTAGCCACGCCCAGCAGCACCACGCCCGAGGCGGTGACGGCGGCGCTGACGGGCGTGGCCCGGCGCAGCGCGGCCAGCAGGACCGCCAGCGCGACCAGGGCGGCGTAGAAGATCTGCGCGCCGGCCCCATAGACCACCGGCTCGACCCCGGGATAGCTCTTGACCTGCTCGAACAGTGCCCGCATGGCCTCACCGTCCAAGGCGGCGAAACCGGCGTACAGGTCGATGACGAGCTGGGCGGCGTTGGCGGCGACGCCGGACAGCGCCACCACCGTCAGCACCTCGACCGCCACCCGGCGACCGCCCGTCACCGGCCCCGCCAGGCCGCGCAGGGCCAGCGTCATGACGGCGAACATGAGGAAACCGGCCAGCCAGACCAGGTGCGCCGCCGTCCACCAGGGGCCGGGTACGAGGCTCCCCTCGATGGGACGCATGAGCACCCAACCGGCCAGCAGGGCGGCGGGACCGGCGGTGAAGGAGATCTGGGCCAGACGGTTCGCGGGGTTCATACCTCCACGATGCCCGCCCGGCCCCTGCCCGCTCATCGGTGATCGTCCCTGATTTACCCCTGGGGCTGCCTCAGGGACGCGATCAGGTGAAGTAGCGCAGCCACACGTACACCCAGGCCATCAGCGTGCTGAGGACGGTGACGACGATGCCGTACCGGGTGAACTGCCAGAAGCTGATCTTGTGCCCGTTACGTGCGGCGATGCCGATGGCCACCACGTTGGCGCTGGCCGCGACCGCGGTGCCGTTGCCGCCGAAGTCGGCCCCGAGGGCGAACGCCCACCACAGGGCCTGGCCGGTCTGCGGGTCGGGCGCCTGGGCGACCAGGCCCTCGACAATGGGGGCGGTGGTGGCGACGTACGGGATGTTGTCGAAGAAGGCGCCGAGCACGCTCGAGCCGAACAGCAGCGCGGTCGCGGCGGCGAAGTAGTCGTTGCCCAGCGTGTCCACCGCCCACTCGCCGATCGAGGCGATGACACCGGTGTGCACCAGGCCCGCGACCATGACGAACAGTCCCATGAAGAAGACCAGCGTGGGCCACTCGACCTCGCGCAGCACCTCGGAGACGCTCACCCGCGAGACCAGCAGCATCACCCCGGCGCCCACCAGGGCCACGATCGACGGCTCGACGTGCACGACCGCGTGCAGCCCGAACCCGGCGACGACGGCGGCCAGCACCACCAGGCAGCGCACGAGCAGGCGCGGGTCGGTGATGGCCCGCCGCTCCTGCAGCGCCATCACCTCGGCGACGTGCTCGGCGTTGTACTGGAACGAGCTGCGGAACAGCACCCGCGTGAACACCACGAACACGGCGAAGATGATCACCACGATCGGCGCCATGTGCACGAGGAAGTCGTTGAAGGTCAGGCCGGCGCGGCTGCCGATGATGATGTTGGGCGGGTCGCCGATGAGCGTGGCCGCGCCGCCGATGTTGGAGGCGAGCACCTCCGCGATGAGGTACGGCTGCGCGGGGATCCGCAGCCGGTTGCAGACCACGATCGTGACCGGCGCCACGAGCATGATCGTGGTGACGTTGTCGAGGAAGGGTGAGGCGATCGCGGTGATCACCATCAGCATGACCATCAGCCGGTACGGGTGGCCCTTGGACCGCTTGGCGGCCCAGATGGCGAGATAGTCGAAGACGCCCGTCTGCTTGATGACACCAACGATGATCATCATGCCGAGCAGCAGGAAGATGACGTTCCAGTCGATGCCCTCGTGCTCGGAGAAGAACACGCCGGCGCCCGGGACGAGGCCGAGCACGGCCATCAGCCCGGCGGCGATGAGCACGACCTTGACCTTGTCGGCCTTCTCCGTCGCGATGAAGAAGAAGGCCACCAGGAAGATCGCCAGTGCGGCGAGGGCGCTCATCCGTCCTGCCCCGGCGGCCCCGCCTGCACGGGCTTGCGGGTTGACGGTAGGGCGCGATGAAGATGGAACACGGCGATGGCCTCCGAACGGTGAGCATGCTGCGGCCCGGGCGGGGCCGGTGGCACACGCCCGGTGGAAGGGGGAAGGGTCAGTCGTCCGAGCCGGCGAGGGCCAGGCTGGTGAGCAGCCGTTCCAGGGTGATCGCCCCGGTCAGCACGCCGTCGCGGTCGACGACGGCGACGATCGGGCTGCGCAGCCTGGCCATGAGGGCGGCCACCTCGAGGAGGGTGGCGTCGAGCGGCACCGTCGCGGGGGTGGCGGGCCGGCGTGGCAGGCAGTCGCCCACCGTCAGCTCGCCCAGCTCACCCCAGAACAGGTCGGCGTGCGCCTCGTCGATCGTCCGGCAGAGCGCCGGATCCTCCTGGTAGGCCCCCGGCACCGCCAGCCGGAGCACCTGCGTGCCCGGCAGCACGCTCGCCGGCCGCCCGTCGCCGTCCACGACGATCAGGCCCGGCATCCGGCCCAGCGCCATGATCCGCACGGCCTTCGTGACCGGGTCGTGCACGGTCACGGTGGGCAGGTTCACGGCGATATTGCTGGCTCGCATGACATCATCCCGTCCGACTTCGACAACTCGACCAGGCACTCCCGTCGTGCGGGTGACGTCCATGTCGCTGACTCCAATCCGGCTCCGGTCCAGTCTCGGCGCGCGGGCGGGGCGGCCACCATCGGGTCCGGCACCCATCTGGGCAGGGATAGAACATGTAGGGACGGCTGGACGGATGGGGGTCAGGCCGCATGGACAACCACACCCGGCGACGAAGAGGCTGGTGAGATGACCGACCGGCACAGTGGCGAGCCGGCCGGGGGCGCGGGAGCGCCTCCGGCCACGCGGGCGTTGTTCCGCCGAGTGGTGGCGATCAACGGGCTGGTGTTCGCGGCGGGCACGCTCGTGCTCGCCCTCTCCCCCGCCACGGTCTCGTCGCCGATCGTGCTGACCGAGGTGCCGGTGCTGCTGGTGGGCCTGGCGGTGATGCTCGCCGCCAACGCGCTGCTGCTGCGCCGCAGCCTGGCCCCGCTGGAGGCGCTGACCACGCTGATGCAGCGGGTGGACCTGCTGCGGACCGGCGACCGGCTGGCCGGCAGCGGCAACAGCGACCTCGCGCACCTGATCGGCACGTTCAACGCGATGCTCGACCGGCTGGAGGCCGAGCGCAGCGCCAGCAGCGCGCACGCGCTGGCCGCGCAGGAGGGCGAGCGTCAGCGCATCGCCCGGGAGTTGCACGACGAGATCGGCCAGAGCCTGACCGTGGTGCTCCTCGGCCTGAAGCGGGTGGTCGACCGGGCGCCCGCCGACCTGCGGGAGGAGCTGCACGGCGTACAGGAGACCGTGCGCGCCAGCCTCGACGAAGTGCGCCAGGTCGCCCGCCGTCTGCGCCCCGGCGTGCTGGAGGACCTCGGCCTGCACAGCGCTCTGAGCGCTCTGAGCAGCGATTTCTCGCAGATGAGCGGCCTGCCGGTGACGAAGGCCGTCGAGCCGGACCTGCCGGGGCTGGGCGGGGACGTCGAGCTGGTCCTCTACCGGATCGCCCAGGAGAGCCTGACCAACATCGCCAGGCACGCCCGCGCCACCCGCGCGGAGCTGTCGCTCGCGGTGGAGGGCGGCGGGCTGACTCTGCGCATCACCGACGACGGCCGGGGAGGCGCGGTCAAGGACGGCGCCGGGATCCGGGGCATGCGCGAACGCGCCCTGCTCATCGGCGCCCGCCTGACCGTCGACTCCCCGCCAGGCGAGGGCACCCGTGTGAGCCTGGTCATCCCGGACACCGCGAATCGGAGCGCATCCACGTGAAAAAGACCCGGATCCTGCTGGCCGACGACCACGCGCTGGTCCGCCGGGGGCTGCGGCTGATCCTCGACGCCGAGCCCGACCTGGAGGTGGTCGCCGAGGCGGCCGACGGCGCGGAGGCCGTCGCGGCCGCCTCGGAGGACGCGGTGGACCTGGCCATCCTGGACATCGCGATGCCGCGCATGACCGGCCTGCAGGCGGCCAGGGAGATCTCCCGCCGGGCGCCCGGCATCCGCCTGCTGATCCTGTCGATGTACGACAACGAGCAGTACTTCTTCGAGGCGCTCAAGGTCGGCGCCTCGGGTTACGTGCTCAAGTCGGTCGCCGACCAGGACCTGCTGGAGGCGTGCCGGGCCACGATGCGCGGCGAGCCGTTCCTCTACCCCGGGGCCGTCACCGCGCTCATCCGCGACTATCTGCAGCGGGACCGCGAGGGCGAGCGCATGCCCGAGAGCATCCTGACGCCCAGGGAGGAGGAGATCGTCAAGCTGATCGCGGAGGGCAACTCCGCCAAGGAGATCGCCGAGACCCTGGTGATCAGCGTGAAGACCGTCGACCGCCACCGCGCCAACATCCTGCAGAAGCTCGGCATGCGCGACCGCCTCGACCTGACCCGCTACGCCATCCGCGCCGGCCTCGTCGAGCCCTGACGCCCGCGCCGCGCTCTGAGGCCGGTCAGGCGTCGAACAGCGCCGTGAGGTGGTCCACCAGCATGGCCCGGCCCTTGATCTCGGCGGCCTGCTCGCTGCCGATGAGCCCCATGCCGGGAAGCTGGCCCGCGCCGCCCTCGGGCCCGAGCGGGACGAGGATGACCGTCTGCTGCTTCTCGTACGCGGTCACCTCTCCCTCCCCGGTGATCGTGGCCCGGAGGTTGGCGGCGAGCAGCTCCCCCTGCCGGCCCGCGAACCCGGCCATGTCGCGGTCGGCGTCCGAGATGTCGCCGATGGCGAAGACGCGCTCCTGCCCCTGGACCCGCAGCAGCGCGTCCACGCGCAGGTACCCCTCCGCGTCCCGGGCCTCCGCGAGCGCGCCGCGCAGGTAGTCGGTGCGCAGCGTGACGCCGAAGCAGCGGTACCAGACGTCGGCCGTGAGCTTCTCCCCCGCCTCGGTGGCGATCGCGATGGGGGCGGCCGTGGCGGGCGGCGCGCTGGGGAGTTCGCGCAGCGCGCTGCCCAGCTTGAGCTCGACGCCGAGTCCGTCGAGCTGCCTGCGCAGCTCGTCGCGCAGCTCCTGGTCGTACGGCCCCGGCAGGATGTCGGACGCGACGTCGGCGACCGTGACGTGCTTGTCGGGGAACGTCGCCTTGATCTCGCCCGCGAGTTCGAGCCCGACCGGGCCGGCGCCGACCAGCAGCACCCGCTCGGCCTCCGCCAGGACCTCGTGCGCGCCGAGCACGTCCGCCTTGGCCGCCGCCATGTCGGGCTTGTCGGCCTTGGCCGGGAACGGGTACGACGAGCCCGTCGCGAGGACCAGGTAGTCGGGCTCCAGCGTCTCCCCCGAGGCGAGCGTCACGCGGCGGCCGTCCACCGCCACGGCTCGGTCCCGCAGGAAGCGCCCGTGGGCCAGCAGGCGGCGGTACGGCACGAAGATCCGGTCCAGCCAGTCCGGCTCGACCAGCGCCCGCCAGGACGCCACGTTGTGCACGAACGCGTCGGACGGATCGACGAGCGTCACGTCCGCCACGTCGTCGAGCAGCTTGGCGACCTTGTGACCGCCGTAACCGCCGCCGAGCACCACGACGCTCGGACGTGTACCGGCCTTTTCGATCATCACGGTTTCTCCCCGCTAGTAATGAAGATGCAACTAGGCTATTCATACTCGCTTCTAAAATCAAAGCGACCATCTTTCGACTAGTCTGGAGGCATGCGGAAGGCCCCCTCGCGACACGACATCGAGCAGTGCGAGCGCAGCAACGTCGCGCTGACGCGGGCCTTCACCGTCCTCGGCAAGCGCTGGAGCGCGGTCGTGCTCGGCGGCCTGAGCACCGGCCCGGCCGGGTTCCGTGAGCTGTCGCGGGCGATCGAGGGGCTCAGCGACTCGGTGCTCTCCGACCGGCTCTCCGAGCTGGCCAAGGAGGGCCTGATCGCCCGCACCGTGGACGAAGGGCCGCCCGTCACGGTGTCCTACGAGCTGACCGCGAGCGGCCGGGCGCTCATGCCGGCGCTGGAGCAGATCTCCCGGTGGGCCGAAGAACATCTCCGGCCGGCTGACCCCTGCTAGTCAAGCCCCTTTGCCTGCTCCCACTTGTGGGCTGACCGTAATCTGGTTAACGTCGTGTGTCAGAACCGGCAACCGGACCATGTCAGCCGCGCCTGTGTGCGGCAGGGAGTGATTCACCACGCGTTCCACCGCCCACCGCCCCCTGGCCATGCTGTCCGCGGTGCTCGCCGTGACCCTCGCCGCGACAGCGTGCGTGGGCCGTACGAGCAGCACGACCGCCGACGACGGAGCGCGGATCATCCGTTTCCTCCATTCCCAGCCCACAGGCACGTTCTCGGCCGCCATCAAACTGTTCGAGTCGCAGCATCCCGACGTGCGCGTCGAGGAGCAGCCCGTCCCGTTCGACGACCTGAACGCCCAGGTCCAGGCACGGGTGGGGGCACAGGACCCGTCGATCGACGTCTTCGCCGCCGACCCGCCCCGGGTGCCCAGCCAGGCCTCGCGCGGATTCCTCACGGACGTCAGCGACGACGCGCAGGCCATCGGGCAGGCGGTCGTCAAGCCCGCACTTGACTCGGTGAGCTGGAACGGCAAAGTGTGGGCGTACCCGCTGTGGACCTCCAGCTCGTTCCTGTTCTACAACCGCGACCTGCTCGCCAAGGCCGGCGTCCAGGAGCCGGGGCCGGCCGCGCCGGACCGCCTCACCTGGGAACAGGTCGTCGAGCAGGGGCGTAAGGCCCAGCAGTCCGGTGCCCGGTACGCCCTCGGCTTCGACCAGGTCGACCGCTATTTCCAGCTCCAGCCGCTGCTCGCCTCCGCCGGCGCCGGAGACGGCCTCACCGGGGCCGGCGGGCTGTGGCCCGACGTGGACGACGCCGGCTGGAGACGCGTCATGGACTGGTACGCGGGCCTGCACTCCTCCCGCCTGGCCCCGCGCGGCATCAGCCCGCAGCAGATGCCCGAGGTGTTCGCTTCCGGCCAGCTCGCCTACTTCGTCGGCGGCCCCGGCCGCATCGGCCAGTTCCTCAAGACCAAGGGCCTGAACTTCGGCATGGCGCCCCACCCGTACTTCGCCGGCGGCAAACCCGTCACCCCCACCGACTCGTGGGCGGTCGGCGTCAGCCGCTACAGTTCTCACCCGCGGGACGCGCGCGCGTTCGCCCGCTTCCTGTCGCTCGACTCGGCCGGCGCGCTGGCGACCACCGGCAAGCAGACGCTGCCGCCCGCCAACAAGGTCGCCTACGACCGCTACGTCGCCCAGACCGTCCGCGACGGTGGCCGTTCGGTCACCGGGTTCCAGGAGCTGCTGACCCACGAGCTCGACACGACCGCCCGGCACCGGCCGCGCACAGTCGGCTACGTCGACTTCGAGACCACGATCAACAAGACGTTCTCCGACATCCGCAACGGCGCCGACGTGCCCGAGTCGCTGCGCGCCGCGCAGGAGCAGCTCGGCCAGCTCCTCCAGCGCTACCGCGACCTCGACCCGGCAGGACATTCATGACGTCGAAGACGCGATCGGCGCGTCGCTCCATGTGGACGACGGCCGCCATCATGCTGCTGCCCGCGATCGTGGCGCTGGCGCTGCTGCGGCTGTGGCCCTCCATCAGCGCCATCGTCGGCTCGCTGCAGCCACAGGGCGACCGCCCGGTCTGGTACACGTTCGCCCGGCTGTTCGCCGACCCGACGTTCCTCAACTCGCTCAAGGTCACGCTGCTGTTCAGCGTCATCGTCAATCCGCTGCAGATCGCGCTGGCGCTGTGGCTGGCGGTCACGCTGAGCAAGCGCGTACCGGCCGTCGGGCTGTGGCGCACGCTGATCCTGCTGCCGGTCGCGGTCCCCCAGACGGTCTCGGCGATCGTGTGGGCCGTGGCCCTGCGCCCCGAGGGCCCGCTCAACGCCGTGGCGAACGCCGTGGGCCTGCCCAGCGTCCCCTTCCTGATCAGCCCGAGCACCGCGCTGCTGTCGATCGTCGTCGTCTGTAGCTGGGTCGGGGTCGGCTACTGGATGACGTTCCTGGTGGCCGGGATCAAGGACATCCCGAAAAGCCTGTACGAGGCCGCGAGCATCGACGGCGCCGGCCCCTGGCGCAGCTTCCGCTACGTCACGCTGCCCGGCCTGCGCCGCCCCCTGATGTTCGTCCTGGTCGCCGACACGGTGTCGAACTTCCTGGTCTTCGCGCCGGTCCAGATCCTGACCCAGGGCGGCCCCCAGGGCTCCACCGACCTGATCATGAACCAGGTGTTCGAGCGCGCCTACGTCACCGGCGACATGGCCACGGCGTCGGCCGGGACCGTGGTGCTCATCGCGATCGTGCTGGCCGTGGTGACGCTGCAGTTCAGGCTGCTGCCGGGGAAGGACTGACATGGCCACGGAGGCCACGACGGAGGCCACCACGAAGACCGAGTCGCGCGCCGGGCGGCGGGCCCTGTGGATCGCGATCCCCGCCGCGCTGCTCTCGGTGCTGCCGCTGGTGTGGGCGCTGAGCTCGGCGCTGCGGCCCAGCGAAGAGGTGTTCCGCTACCTCTACCCGCTGTCCTGGCACACGCTGATCCCCGAGACGGTCACGTTCTCCAACTTCGTCACCCTGCTGAGCGGCGAGTTCCACTGGGCGATGATCAACTCGGTGATCGTGGCGTTCCTGAGCGTCGTGCTGGGCACGTTCCTGTCGGCCACCGCCGCCTTCGCGCTCGCCGTGCTGCGCTTCCCGGGCCGTGGCCCGCTGTTCGGGGTGCTGGTGCTGAGCTTCCTCATCCCGTTCGAGGCGATCGCCATCCCGCTGGCGACCACGTTCCGCGCGATGGAGATGCAGAACACCTACATCGGCCTGGTGCTGCCGGGCATCGGCAGCGGCCTGGCCATCTTCCTGCTGCGGCAGTTCTTCCTGAACATCCCGCCGTCGCTGGCGGAGGCGGCGCGCATCGACGGGTTGTCGTGGTGGGGCGTGTTCCGCCACATCTACCTGCCGCTGTCGCGGCCGTCGCTGGTCGGGGCGGGGCTGGTGGTGTTCGTGTTCCAGTGGCAGTCGTTCCTGTGGCCGCTGCTGATCGCGCCCGACCCGGCGATGAAGGTCGCGCCGGTGGCGATCGCGGACTTCGCGGGTGAGCTGGGGGTGGACTACGGGCAGATGTTCGCCGGCGCCATCCTGGCGGCCGGGGTGCCGCTGCTCGTGCTGCTGATCTTCCAGCGCCAGTTCACGGCCTCACTCGCCAGCAGCGGTACCAAGGAGTAGGAGACCCATGCGCGTCATCATCGACTGCGACCCCGGCAACACGATCCCCGCCTCCGACGTCGACGACGGGCTCGCGCTCGGGCTGGCGCTGGCCGCGCCCGAGGTCACGCTGGAGGCCGTCACGGTGGTGGCCGGCAACACCCCGCGCGACGTGGGCGTGGCGGTGGCGCGCGACCTGCTCGCCCGGGCGGGCGCGGACGACGTGCCGGTCTTCCCCGGCGCGGCGGCCCCGCTGGTGGAGGACCCGGCGCCGTGGCGCGCCGACCTCGACCGCCGCCGCGACACCGAGCAGGCCCGCGACCTGTGGCACGGGATCGCCACCGCGCCGCCGGTGCCCGTCGGCGAGCCGGTGGCGGCGGCCGAGATCGTACGGCGGGTGGCCGCCGCGCCCGGCGAGATCCACCTGGTCGCCGTGGGGCCGCTGACCAACGTGGCCCAGGCTCTGGCGCTGCGGCCGGAGCTGGCCAGCGAGCTGGCCTCGCTCACGATCATGGGCGGCGCCTTCGCCGTACGGGGCCTGCTCCAGGAGCTCAACTTCGGGTACGACCCCGAGGCCGCCCACGTCGTCCTGACCAGCGGCGCCCCCATCACCCTGGTCCCCTACGACGTCACCCGTCTCACCTCGTTCACCCTCGCCGACCTCGACCGTCTGGCCGGCCACGGCCCGCTGGCCGACTACCTCACCGAGACCACCCGCCCGTGGGTCCGCTGGGTCGCCGAGGCGCGCGGCCTGCCGGGCTGCTACCTGCACGACCCGCTGGCCGTGGCCGTCCTGCTGGAGCCGGGGCTGGCCACCCGCCAGCGGGTACGGGTGGACGTCGAGCTGCGCGGCGCCCTGACCCGTGCCCGCCCGATCGCCTGGGACGCGAGCGGCCAGGTCCAGCGGGCCACCGGCCTGCGCCTGCCCGACATCGAGCCCATCGACGTGCTCGACGGTGTGAACAACGACCGGCTCGTCTCCTACCTGGTCGACACCCTGGTCAGGGCCGGCCGCTGAACCGGGTGCCGCCTTGATCGTCTCGCGGGCGGCGGTGTTACGTTGGGTGAGGCGTACCCGACACCGGTGAAGGACGTGGTGACCGTGCTCTACCTCTTCGGATTCGAGCGGATCGGCGTGGCCGTGAGCGACATCTACTTCATCGACCCCAACCCGCTGGCAGGCCAGGAGGGCGCCGAGCGCGGTGTGCGGCTGGAGGTCAGGATGCTGGAGCCGGGCGAGCTGAAGGGGTCGATCTACTCGGCCCGCCCCATCACCGTCGACCGGCCGATCTGGCGGGTCGACCTGCTGGAGTCGGTCTCGGGAGCGCCCGGGAGCTTCGACCGTACGCATCACCACCCGGCCGTCAGAGGGTGGGAGCCGGGGCGGCGGGTGTTCGACGAGCAGTTGTCCAAGGAGCCGCTGAAGTGGCTGGGTGAGCGGCTGGCCGATCTGGAGGGCGTGCTGGACCAGGCGGGGGTCGCGCACGACGAGGTGAGCCCGGCGGACGTCGCGGGGCTGCGTGAGCGGACGCCGGAGATCCTCGAGACCGTCGGCCGGCTGCTGGACGGCGTCCACGCCGGCGCCCTGGGCGTCTCGCCCGAGGCCGGCGCCGGTTCGGCCACCAGCATCCGGGCGAGCTGGCTGTAGCGACTACCGCGGCGGGGTGGCGGTGCTGGTGCGCCGGATCAGGGTGGGCATGACCCACTCATGGGCCGCCGGGTCCGCCGCCCCCTGCCCGTCCACGAGGGAGACGAGCGAGGCGACCGCCCGCCGCCCCACCTCCTCGTGGTCGGGCCGGACCGTGGTCAGCGGCGGGATGAAATAGCCGGCCTCCGGAATGTCGTCGAACCCGATCACGCTCACCTCCTCGGGCACCCGGATCCCCCGCTCGTGGAAGGCCCGCAGCAGCCCCAGCGCCATGTGGTCGTTGGCCGCGAAGACCGCGCTCACCCCGGGCCGCTCGGCCAGCTCCAGCCCCGCCTGATAGCCGGACTCCGCGCTCCAGTCGCCCGCGATGACCGGCGGCGCGACCCGGCCGGCCGCCTCCAGGGTGGCGCGCCAGCCGTCCACCCGGGCCTGCGCGTCCAGCCGGTCGCGCGGCCCCGAGACGTGCCAGACGGTCTCGTGGCCCAGGTAGAGGAGGTGTTCGACGGCCATCCTGGCGCCGGCCGCCTGGTCGATGTGGACGCTGGTCACGATGTCCTCGTCGGCCTCCACGGCGACCAGCGGCACGCCCTCCGGCAGGCTGACCAGCGCCGTCGCGGAGGCGGCGCGGGAGGGGAAGACCATGACGACCCCGGCCACGGCCTGCCCGGCGATGGTGGCCATGGCGTCGGCGATGCTGGAGCGGTCGGAGCTCTCGGGGGTGACGATGGTGACGCCGTATCCGTGGTCGCGGCTGGCGCGGCCGATGCCGACGAGCGTTGAGGCGGGCCCGAACAGCACGGTGTCGAAGCTGACCACCCCGATCAGGTGCGAACGCTGCCGGACCAGGCCCCGCGCCATGAGGTTGGGGCGGTAGTTGAGCTGCCGGATGGCGTCGAGCACGCGGTCGCGGGTGTCGGAGCGGACGTTGGGGTGGTCGTTGAGCACTCGCGAGACGGTCTGGTTGGAGACCCCCGCGAGTTGCGCCACATCCCCGATCACCGCCGGACGGGTCCTCTGCCGGGCACCTGACACCGAGCTTCCTCCCTGAGAACGTTAGCAAGGCCGTGACATGCACTATCTCAGCGATGTCACGGCCTCACCATGTTAACGTTAACAGCGCTCGGTCACGGTCCGATCGACCGCCAGAAGGCGCAGTTGCCCCGCTCGAAGGTGTCCACCGGCCGGATGCCGCCGCCCGGCGCCAGGCTCAGCACGTCGCCGGAGGAGCGGAAGCGCGGCCAGCGCGGCGCCGCGGTGGCCGTCGGCCTGCCGTCGTGCGCGAACGACGCCCAGTAGCCGATCATCGCATCCGACAGCCGGGCCTGTTCGGCGTTCAGCTCACCGAGCAGCCCCGGGAACAGGTACGACAGCTCCGACGCGTGCTCGGCGCCCTCCTCGAACCCCGGCACGTCCACCAGCGGCGGCGCCGTCCGGTCGGCGAACTGGTACCCGTAGGCCGGCACGCCGGACCGGGCGAACAGCGCCAGCGCGTCCTGGTGCCCGCACGTCGACAGCGGGCCGCTCGCGTCGGTCAGCAACGTGGCCAGCGCGATGCGCGGCTCCGGGTGGTCGGCGGCGGGGTAGCGGGCCAGCACCCTGGCGGCGTCGGCGCCGTACGTCTCGCGTACGACGGCCTCGTACTGCTCGGGCGTCATCGGCTGCGGCCGGCTCAGCGGGACGAACAGGCGCATCTCGTCGAGCGTGTTGCCGTGCATGACCGGCATGCGGTTGAACCGCCCGCTCGCGAACGCCGCCCGCGGCTGCAGCGGCAGCACGTGATCGCCCCCGGCCACCGCGTACGGCTCCTGCTCCTGGTACGCCTCCAGCAGCGTCTTCACCGGCAGCCCCCGCAGGCAGGTGGCGGTGTCGGCCGCGCACCCCACGGCCCGCGCGAACCCGGCCGCCGCCGTCTCCGCCCCCGCCTCGGTACGGGTCGGCGCGGCACACGAGTAGCTCTGCGGCACGGCCTTGTGGAACAGCCCGGCCGCGGTCGGCGAGGCGAGGTTGGCGCACGTGTCGGCGCCCCCAGCGGACTCGCCGAACAACGTCACGTTGCCCGGGTCGCCGCCGAACGCCGCGATGTTGCGCCGCACCCACCGCAGCGCCGCCTGCTGGTCGAGCAGCCCGTAGTTGCCCGCCTGGTAGCGGTCGCCGGTCTCGAACGACGGATGCGCCAGCCAGCCCAGCACGCCGAGCCGGTAGTTGACGGTCACGAGCACCACGTCGCCGTCCACGGCCAGATCGGGTGCGGCGTAGCCGGCGGAGTCGCCCGTGATGTTGCCGCCGCCGTGCACCCACACCATGACCGGCAGGCGGCGGGCGCGCAGGGGCGTGGTGACGTCGAGGTAGAGGCAGTCCTCGAGGTAGGTGGCCTCGCCGCCGTAGAACGCGGGCGGTTGCGCGCACTGGCTGCCCGGAGCCGTCGCGTCGCGCACGCCCTGCCAGGGCTCGGCCGGCCGCGGCGCCCGCCACCTCAGCTCACCGACGGGCGGCCGGGCGTACGGGATGCCGCGGAAGGCCCGGTGGTCCTGGACTCACGAAGGTCCCCCTTGCGGTGTGAGCACATGCGCCCTGACCGTATACGCCGAGGTGGCGACGTACTAATCAGCGGACGCGGTCGGCGAGTTCGCGCACGGCGCCGATCAGCTCGGGGCCGGTCAGCAGGGACAGGTCGTTGTGCCCGGCACCGTCCACCGCGACGGCCGTCGCGCCGGCGGCGGTGGCGACCGCCCGGCTCAGCGCCGGGGGGACGATGGTGTCGCGGGTGCCGTACACGACGACGACCGGGGCCCGGACCTCGCCGATGCGGCCGGCGACGGGGAAGCGGTCACGGAGGAGGGCGCGTACCGGCAGGAAGGGGTAGTTGACCTGGCCGGCGGCGGCCAGGTCGGTGAACGGGGAGCGCAGCACCAGCCCGTCGGGCGGCTCCTCGATCGCGAGCCTGGTCGCCACCGCCGCGCCGAGGCTCTCGCCGAAGTAGACGACCTTGGGGCTCTGGATGGACGCGCGGGCGGCCAGGGCGTCGAGCAGCAGCCCCTCCTCCGTGGGGCTGCCGGGGTTGCCGCCGTAGCCGCGGTAGTCCATGAGCAGCACCGGCAGCCCGTACGCCGCCAGCGCCCTGGCCAGCGGCGCCCGATGCAGCCGGTTGCCCGCGTTGCCGCCCGTCACCAGCACGGTCACGTCGTGGTGGCCGGGCACGTACCAGGCGGCGAGGCGCAGCCCGTCGCGCGTCGTGAACGAGACGTCGCGCGCGCCCGGGATCACCTGGCCGGCGGGCGGCACCGGCCCGGGGTCGGGCAGGTAGATGAGCCGCCGCTGGAACACCCAGAGCAGCCCGAGCAGCACGACCAGCACCACGGCGACCACGAGGGCGGTGCGCGTCAGCGTCGTCACCCCGCCCACGCTACGCGCGCCCGTCAGACGCTCGCGCCCCCTCCCCGCGAACGCCTCGCCAAGGCCGCGCCTAGGCGGCCGTCTGGACGGTGCCGGCCTGGACGACGTGGCGCAGGTGCTTGGCGTCGGCCAGGACGCCGATGTCCGCCAGCGGGTCCCCGTCGAGCACGAGCAGGTCGGCGTGCGCGCCCACCTCCAGCGTGCCGATCTCCCCCGTCAGCCCGACCAGCTCGGCCGCCCCGGTGGTGGCGGCCCGCAGCACGTCGATCGGCGGCTGCACCTCGGCCCGCAGCCGGAACTCGTGGTTCTGGTGCCGGTGCATGCCGCCGAGCAGGTCGGTCCCGTACGCCAGCCGCACCCCGCCCCGCGCGGCCCGCTCCAGAGCGGCCAGCCCGGCCTCGAGCACCTCGTCCACCTTGCGCCAGCTCCGCTCGGGCAGCCCGAACTCCCGCCCCTCCTCCTTGAGCGCCCAGTACGTCACCAGCGTCGGCACCAGGTACGCCTCCTTACGCAGGAACAGCTCGACACTGGTGTCGTCGATCAGGTTGCCGTGCTCGATGGAGCGCACCCCGGCCTCGAGTGCCCGGTTGACGGCCCGCGCGGTGTAGGCGTGGGCGGCGACGTACCGGTTGGCGGCCTCGGCCTCCTCGACGATCGCGCGCAGCTCGTCCATGGAGTACTGGGTCGAGTCGATGCGGTCGGTCGGCGAGGCGACGCCGCCGGAGGCCATGACCTTGATGTGGTGCGCCCCCTTGCGCAGCTCGTCGCGGGCGGCGGCGCGGACCGCGTCCACGCCGTCGGCCACCCGCCCGACGCCGGCGCAGCAGGGATGCTCGTCGCGCTGGTGCTCGCCCCGGCCACGGAAGTCGGCGTGGCCGCCGGTCTGGCTGAGCCCCTTGCCGCAGAACAGCAGGCGCGGGCCCCGTATGAGCCCTTCCTCCTGCGCGTCGGCCAGGCCGAAGTCGGCGCCGGACGCGTCGCGGACCGTGGTGAAGCCGCGCTCCAGCATGCCGCCCATGATGCGGGCGCTGTGGGCGGCGGCGTACGACGGGGACATGGAGCCGAGTGTCCCGAGGTCGGCGGTCGAGGCGGTGACATGCACGTGCGCGTCGATCAGCCCGGGTACGACGTGAGCGCCCGCCAGGTCGATCACCCGGACGCCGTCGGGGGCCCGCAGCCCGGGGCCGGTCTCGACGATGCGGCCGTCGGCGCAGCGCAGGTCGCCCTCGGCGTACTCGCCGGTGGTCACGTCGAGCAGCAGCGCGTGGCGCAGCAGCAGGCTCATGCGGCACCTCCGCGCAGGGCGGGGGCGGCGTCGCGGGCGATCTCCTGCGCGGCGGCCACGGAGGCGTCGTCGTAGCTGCCCTCGGCGTCGAGGATGTTCAGCACGCCGAGCACCTCGCCCTCCTCTCCGAGCACGGGCACATTGATGATGGAACCGCAGCCCAGGCTCTCGATCAGCTCGTGGTCGGCGAAGATCTCCCGTACGGCGGCCTTGTCCGGGCCGAAGTAGGGCTGTCCCGCCTCGATGCACCGGGCGAGCCAGCCCTGGGCGACCTCGACGGTCTTCTCACCGCCCACCGGATACTCCTCGGGGTGGCTGCTGTGGACGCGGCGCAGGGCGCGCCGTTCCGGCACCCAGGCGAGCACGGTGAACAACCGCACGCCCACCTCCTGGCGTACGCGCTCCTCCAGGTCCTTCACTTGGCCGCCTCCTCGGTGGTGGGCTCCGTCAGTTCTTCGAGCGATTGCCCGGCCGTGGCCAGGCCGAACACGACCACGCAGATCACCCCGGTCACCAGCACCGCCGTGGTCAGGCCGAACACGCCGCCGAAGCCCAGGCTCGCGGCCGAGAAGCCGATGATCGTCGGTGCGAGGATGCTGCCGACCCGCCCGAAGGCGCTCGACAGGCCCGTGCCGGTGGCGCGGATCCAGGTGGGGAACACCTCGGGGGTGTAGGAGTAGACGCCGGCGTACGTGCCGTTCAGGAAGAACGACAGCACCGCGCCCGCGAGCGTGATCGTGACGGGCGAGTCCATCTGCGACAGCCAGAACGCGCTGACCGCCGAGCCGGCGAGATAGAGCGCGATCGTGTTCTTGCGGTCCAGCCGCTCCGACAGCCAGGCGGCGGAGAAGTAGCCGGGGATCTGGGCCAGGTAGATGATGATCGAGAACTCGAAGCTCTTGGTCACGGTGATGCCGCGCTGCACGAGCAGTGTCGGGATCCAGGAGAAGAACCCGTAGTACGAGAACGTGATCACGAACCACACCAGCCAGATGACCGCCGTACGCCGGGCCATGGCCGGGCTCCACAGGAAGCGCAGCGCGTTCAGCAGGTTCACCTTCGGCGTCTCGGCGGCGGGCGCGACGGCGGACTCGGGCACCGGTGGCAGCGGCGCTCCCGTGGCCCGCTCGACGCGCCGCTCGATGTCGGCCACCACCGCCTCGGCCTCGGCCACACGCCCCTGCTGCAGCAGGAAGCGCGGCGACTCCGGCAGCGAACGGCGCCACCACAGCAACATGACGATCGGCAGCGCGGTGATGAGCTGCGCCACCCGCCAGCCGTCGTCCATCGTGGGCACCACGAACCGCCCGATCAGCGCGGCCATCACGAACCCGAACGAGAAGAAGCCGGCCAGCGCCCCGATGAACCACCCGCGCCGCTTGGCGGGCACGAACTCCGACAGGAACGGGGCGATGATCGCGCTCTCGGCGCCCGCCCCCGCCCCGGCCAGCACGCGGGCGCCCAGGAACACCTCATAGTTCGGGGCGAAGGCGGCAACCACAGAGAAGACGGCATAGAAGGCGAGGGCGTACATCATCACCTTCTTGCGCCCGATGCGGTCGCCGAGCAGCCCCGCGACGGTCGCGCCGAACAGGAACCCGAACGGCGTGGCCGAGCCGATGAAGCCGAGCTGGCCGTCGGACAGGCTCCAGACCTCCTTCGCGCTCGGCAGCAGGAAGGCGACCACGGCCGAGTCCATGCCGTCGAAGGTGTAGCCGAGGCCGCCGATCAGGAGCAGCAGATAATGCGGGCGGCTCAGCGGAAGACGGTCCAGGCGGGCCAACAAGGTCATCTCATACACCTTTCACCAGGTCGCGGCCCTGCAAGTCAATTGCGCAGCAACATATAGTGCGGATTGGCAAAATTGCAATGGTCTTTGCACGTTTGGATTGTTACGAGCGCGTAGCATGTTCCCGGCCGGAGGAAGGGATCACGTGACAGAGCGCGCCACCGACAGCTTCGAGGACTGGCTGCGGGCGCGGCTGCCAGGGCGCGGGCTGCGCGGCAAGGCGGCCGCCGTACTCGAGGTGCTGCTCTCGCAGCCGCGCCGGGCCTCGTTCGGATCGGCGGGCGAGCTGGCCCAGATCGCCGGGGTCAACGTGGCGACCGTGACGCGCACGGCGCAGGCCCTCGGCTTCGCCGGCTGGCCGGCGCTGCAGCAGGAACTGCGGGCCCGCTACCTGTCCTCGCTGAGCGCGGGCCAGGTGGCCGCCGAGCACAGGGGTACGGGCTCGCCCAGCTCCCGCTCGCTGCGCCGCGACCTCGACAGCCTGGCGCTGCTCAACCGGCGCCTGGACGAGGGCGTGCTGCTGACGATCGCCGAGGCCATCGCGGCGGCGCGGCGGACGGTCATCGTCGCCGACGGCAGCTACGCGGCCGTCGGGCTCGCCCTGGCGCACAACGCCCGGCTGGCGGGCTATCCCGTGACGGCGGTGACGGCGGGGGACGCGGAGCTGGCCAACACGATCGCCGCGATCAGGGCCGGGGACGTGCTGATCGCGATCAGCTTCTGGCGGCTGTACGAGAGCACGGTGCTGGCGGCGAACGAGGCCCGTGCGCGGGGAGTGCGGGTGTTCGCCCTGACGGACGCGGCCAGCCCGGCGCTGGCCAAGGCGGCCGAGGAGGTCGTGATGGTGCCGGCGGAGGGCGAGGCGTTCTTCCCGTCACTGACCGCCGGCATGGCCGTGGCCCAGGCCCTGGTCACTCAGCTCGCCGCCGTGGACCCGGCCAGGACGGGCGCCTCCATCGAGGCCGCCGAAGCCATGTGGACCAAATTCGCCCTCCTCCACCGCCGCCCCACCTCCAACGACCCCACCTAACCCCACCCTTTGAACGAGGACACACGCGCGAGAGCCACCACCTTTTTCGGACCCGCCTCTTTGGGAGGGGCGAGAGTGCCAGGGAGACACCACCGCCCTTCGGCCCAAGCCGCCCTGAGAAGGGGGCAAGGGCAGGAGGGAGACATCACCGCCCACCTCTCTGAGGGGCGATGACAGGAGAGGGACGTCACCCTCCGGCACTCGCCCCTCTGGGAAAGGGCGAGGGTGGAGGGAGACGCCGCCAACCCTTTGGCCCAAGCGCCTTCGGGAAGGGCCCAAGCGCAGGCGGCCCCACCACCCGCCCCACCTAGGCACCCCAGCCGAAGTCCTGGCGGGGCCAGCCGGAGCAGGCCATACCGCCCACCCGCCCCACCGAAGTTCGGCGGGGCCCAGCCGAAGCAAGGCATGCCGCCGCTCACCCCACCCCGCAAAGGGACCCCGGGCCGGAGTGCGGCCGGGTTAGCTGGAGCAGGCTGTGCCGCCGCCTGCGTGGTAGATCATGTCCTGGTAGGTGACGCCGGCCCGGATGGGCGTCTGGCTGCGCACCGTCTGTACGGTGGCCCCGTCGCGCCGCAGTTCGAAGACCGGTGTGGTCCCAGGGACCATCGGCACCTTGAACGACACCACCCCGGCCGCCGGAACGTCCTTGGTCTTCACGTTCGACCCCTGCTTGACCACCAGCCGGCCCGGCTCCTTGACGAACGCCAGCAGCTCCACCTCATCGACCGCCCCGGGCCCCGCCGGGATCGTGAACCTGCCGGCGGTCTGCTTGCGCGTGTCGTACGGGGCGTTCGCCTTGTGGCTGCGGTGGAAGTAGTAGAGCGCGTCCCGCACGATCGCCGGCGCCTTGCCGGTCTTGAACCAGGTCGTGTAGTACGCGTTGACGTCGGCCAGCACGTCGCCACGGACCTTGGACGGCGCCTGCTGGCTCTCGCTGTAGTCGTTCCAGGTGACGAGCTGCACCCAGTCGGCCTTGCCGTCGATGGCGGCCTTCCACGAGCCGCGCAGCGTGCTGCTGTTCCGGGCCTCCCAGAAGTGCAGCTCCTTGGCTCTGGTGTCCTCGAAGCCGATCGGGGCCATGTACTTCAGCTCACGGTCGTGCGCCGCCTCGGAGGCGCGCCTGAACGCGTCGGTGACTTCGGGCCGGTTGGCGCCCCAGGACGAGTGGCCGTAGACGTACGGGTCCCACTCGGTCTTCCCGGTGCCGTTCCAGTAGCCGAAGATGGTCATCAGCGAGGTCTTCATGCCTTGCAGAGCCAGCTTGTCCTGGGCCTTCTTCCACCAGGCCGGCGGCTGGCGCTCGATCGTGTACGGCGCGAGCAGCACGTTCCCGTCCGGCAGCGTGAACAGCGACGGATGCCCCTTGACCAGGAGGATGTCGGAGATCATCTTGGCGTCGGAGGCGCCGGCCGCGGTCGGGAAGTCGGGGCTGAGGATGATCTTGAATGCGGGGTCCACGTTCTTGGCGGCGTCCAGCAGCTTGGGCAACTGGTTCCAGCGCTGGTCGCTCGAGGTGTGGTGCTCGTAGATGAACCCGTCGAGCCCCTGGGCGACGGCCTGGCGGATCTCCGTCTCGAAGTCGAGCCGCCGCCAGTCGGCCTCCGGCCGTACGGTCCTGACCGGCGGGCGGTCCCGCAGGTAGCCGCCCCGGTCCTGGTAGAGGCCGCTGGAGCCGGCCGGGTCGAGCCAGGAGGCGTACTGGTCCGCGGCGGGGTCCTTGTTGTCGATCGAGACCGGGAAGGGCGGGAAGTAGAACGCGAACGCCTTCTTGGCCGAGGCGCGCAGGGCGGCGGCCGAGGGCTTGTCGAAGGGCAGGGCGGCGCAGGCCGTGGTGCCGGTGGTGTACGAGATGGTGAGCTTGGGGCCGCGGTCGCCGGTCTCGCGCGAGGAGAACAGGACCGCGGTCGTGGGGTCCGGCTGCGTGAGGGCGAAGGCGTACGTGCCGTCGCCGGCGATGGCGGACGAGACGTCCAGGCTGACCGGCACACCGGCGGTGAGGCCCTGGTGCGAGGCGATCGCCTTACGGGTCTCGGGGCGGGTCTTCCACGTGGTCGCGGCCTCGGTCCAGGCGCCCGTGACCTCGCGGGCGGAGAGCGTGGCGCCGGTCGTCCTGGCGGAGGTCAGTTCGAGAGTGGCCTTGACGTTGCCGGCGTTGGCGGGGATGCCGGAGACCTTGAACCGGGTGAGCGCGATGCGCCGCCCGGTGGAGGAGCCGCCGCAGGTGGCGCCGCAGACGGACATCCACGTGGCGGCGCCGAAGCTCTTGGCGGGCTCGGCCTGGCTGATGAACACGTCGTCGGACGCGGGGACGGACACACGGGTAGGCACCCCGCCGAGGGAGGCGGGGGCCGTGGATAAGGGGGCGGCCGTGGCGGCCGCGGATAAGGGCGCCGCCGCACTCGTCGTGCCGACGGACACGACCAGCGCGAGCAGCGTGATGACTCCCACCCGTCGGTGATGGGGGAACATTGCCCTCCTATGAGGCTCACTACGAAAGATCACGACAAGCTACTGCCGTAGGAGGGCTTTGAGGAGGGACTTCGCAAAATGGAACGAGCCAAAACCCCCTTTATGACAGCGGGTCATTACATGATCACGTCGGGCGTGTCAGATCGACGCGGGCACTGTCCTCGGCGCGCCCCGGCCGTAAGCCGAAGCTCCTCCTCGACGGGCATCGCCACGCGTCCCGCACCGCCGTAAGCTCCGCTGGTGACCTCCTTACGGACTGTCGCCGCCGTGACGGGAGCGGTCGTGCTGGCCGCCGGGACCTTCCTGCTGTTCCAGGGCGGCGGTGCGGCCGAGCCCGAGAGGGTCGCCCTGACCACGGCTCCCAAGCGCGCCACCGTGCTGACCGACGCGGAGGGCACCGTCCTGGAGGAGTTCACCGGCGACTGCGCCGCCGGCCGGAGCGTCTACCTGTGCGAACGGGTCCGCGCCGAACTTCTCGCGGCCGACAGGACGCTCCTGAACAGGGGCAATCTGACGATCAGGACGGCGATCGACCCGCGCGCGCAGCGCGCCGCCCAGCAGGCCATCGACCGCTACGTCCACCGCGACGACCCGCACGTGGCCGCCCAGGCCATGGTCGTCCCCGGCACCGGCGAGATCAGGGCGCTGGCCACCAGCCACGGCAATGCCCCGGGCCTCCAGCAGGGCAGCACCGCGATGGTCCACACCCTGGCCGCCGCCCTGGAGGGCGGCCTGCGCTACGCCGACGGCTTCCCCTACGCCGCGCGTTGTCGGGCGCCCGCCTATTCGGCGTTCAGGAACTGCAACGGCGAGACCATCGGCGATCCCGCCCACACCGTGGTCAACGACGGAAGCGGCCACCGCGGCTTCACCGCCCTGGAGGGGGTCGCGCGGACGCCGTTCACCCAGCCCGACACGGCCAGATTCGGGGGCTGCCGTGACGCCTGCCCCGAATAGCCCGCGAGCCGGTCTCCTCCGGGAAGGCGAGGTACCGATGATGAGACCCCTGGATCGCGCCGAATATCTCGGCTACACCCCTGCCACCGAGAGCCGCCGGCTCATCGCGCACGGGCTGCCGAAACAGCTCCCGGAGACGCTCGGCGGGCGGCACCGGTTCACCCCGCTGTCCCTGCACGTCGGCCAGCGGCTGGCGGCCGCCGCGTTCGCCCGGCTCGACGGGGTGGGACTGTTCTGGCTCGACGTGTGGCTGCTGTCGCAGCGGCAGGGGCGGTGGAGCCTGCGCACCGGGAGCAGCGCCGCGGCCGACCCGGACGACGAGGACGTGCTGGCCCCGCGCCCGGACGCCGCCGTCCTCAACGGGCACGCGCTGGACGTCGGCACCGCCCGCTATGACACCAGCCCGCTGCGCTGGCTGCCCTGGCCGTCGAAGTGGGCGTGCTACGGCATCCTGCGGCTGTCGTCGGAGATCGGCGCGGTCCGCATCGGGGAACGGGACATCCAGGTCCCCGACCACGGGCTGCAGGCGCTGGCGTGGCGACCCGGCCGCAAGGGAATCGACGTCGGCCTGCTCGACCACAAGGGCGAACGCATCTCCGGCCGCCGCCTGGCCTGAACGACCGGCCTGAACGACCGGGCTGAACGACCAGGCTGAACGGCCGGGTCGGGCGGCAAGGTCGGACGACAAGGGCGGTCAGGGGCGGGCGGTCAGGGGCGGGCGCGGGGCCAGGCGGGCGAGGTGATAGTCGACCGCCGCCACCGCGGCCTCCGGCGTGTAGTGCCCGATCAGCGTCGGCTGGCCCAGCCCCTGCGCCAGCGCGAACAGCACCCTGCCCTCCTGATCCGCGTCGAGCTCGGCGGCGACCTCCCCGGCGGCCTGCGCGGCCCTGATCTGGTCGGCGTAGAACCCCACGACGTACGGCAGCCCCGCCTGGAAGAGCCGCGCCAGCTCCTCGGACACCACCGACCGGGCCAGGAACGCCAGCCCGATGCGCGCCTCGAAGCGGCGCGTCTCGTCGAGCGGCAGCACCTCCAGCAGCCCCACCCGCAGCAGGTCGAGCGGCGAGCCCTGGCCGGCGGCGGCCACGCGGAGCCGGATCCGGGCGTTGAGGTGTTCCAGCGCCACCAGGAGCATCTCGTCTTTGGTGGCGAAGTAATATTGCACCGCGCCCATCGACATCCCGGCCTCGGCGGCGACCTCCCGCAGGCTGACGCTGTCCATGCCCTTGGCGTCGATGATCCGGTGCACGGCGTCGGCGATCTGCAGCCGCCGCGCCTGGTGGTCGACGGTCCTAGGCATCCAGGAGCGGCTCCAGCTCGGCGACGGCGTGGTCGCGGTGGACGTCGAGCGTGGCCACGGCCTCGTCGGCGGAGCGCCGGCGCAGGGCGTCGAGGGTGGCGCGGTGTTCCTTGATCACGCGCTCGCGGTTGCCGGCGTCGCCGTAGTACATCGACCGGTAGGCGTCGGTCGTGTCCCAGAGCGTCCTGATCAGGCGGGTCAGGCGCGGCATGCCCGAGCAGTCGAACAGCGTCATGTGGAACGTGCGGTTGGCGGTGGTCATGGCGAGCACGTCGCCCGCCGCGGCGGCGCGCTCGACCTCTTCCTGGGCCGCCTCCAGCCGGGCGAGGTCGGCGTCGGTGAGCAGGGCGACGGCCCGGCGCACGGCCTCCTCCTCCAGCAGGTGGCGGATGCGGTAGACCTCGCGCAGATCGTCGAGGGAGAGCGTGACGACGCAGTAGCCCTTGTGCGCCTGGTGGGTGACCAGGCCCTCGCCCTCCAGCGTCTTCAGCGCCTCACGCAGGGGGACGCGGCTGACCTGCAGCTCCTCGGCCAGCGCGTCTTGCCGGATGGGGGCGCCGGGGCGCAGCCGGCCGGTGGTGATGGCACGGCGCAGCTCGGTCAGCACGAACTGCTGGGCCGTGGGCGGCCTGCGTCGTGCCTCGTCCGGACTCACCGCCCCAATATCTCACGAACCCACGCCTCGTCCTGCCCGAGCGCCGGTGGCGGGCGGTGGTAGGAGGGCGGGGTGGCGCTGAGGCGCAGCGGATTGGCGACCTGGCCGACGCCGTCGAGGTCGACGGCGGGTTCGAGGCCGAGCTCCGTGGCCAGGGCGAAGGCGGCGGCCAGGTCGTTGATCGGGCCGCATGGCACGCCGGCCGCGGCGATCCGCTCGAACCACTCGTCGGCCGTGCGCGTGGCGAGGGCGGCGTTCAGGTCGGCGACGAGGGTGTCGCGGGCGGCCACCCGGCCGGCGTTCGTGGCGTAGCGGGGGTCGCCGGCCAGGTCCGGCCGGTCCAGGGCCGCGCACAGGGCCTGGAACTGGCGGTCGTTCCCGGCCGCGATCACGATCGGGCGGTCGGCGGCCTGGAACACCTCGTACGGGACGATGCTGGGGTGCCGGTTGCCCATGGCCTGGGGGACGACGCCCGCGGCGGCGTAGGCGGAGGAGTGGTTGGTGAGGGCCGACAGCAGCGAGGACAGGAGCGAGACCTCGATGCGCTGCCCCTCGCCGGTACGGTCCCGGTGGCGCAGCGCCGCCAGGATCCCAAGGGACGCGTGCAGGCCGGTGATCACGTCCACCAGCGCCACGCCGGCCTTGGTCCCCGGCCCGCCGGGCTCGCCGGTGACGCTCATCAGGCCGCCGACGGCCTGCGCGATCAGGTCGTAGCCGGGCAGGCCGGCTCCGGCGCCCGAGCCGTACCCGGTGATCGAGCAGTAGACCAGCCCCGGGTTGAGCTCGCGCAGCGCGTCGTGGCCGAGGCTGAGCCGGTCCATCGTGCCGGGCTTGAAGTTCTCGACCAGCACGTCCGCGCGCGCGGCCAGCGCCCGCGCGACCTCCGCGTCGGCCTTCAGGTCGAGGGCGATCGAGCGCTTGTTCCGGTTGACGCCCAGGAAGTACGTGGCCTCTCCCCCGGCGTACGGCGGCCCCCACGCGCGGGTGTCGTCCCCGGCGCCGGGCCGCTCCACCTTGACCACGTCGGCGCCCAGGTCGGCCAGCAGCATGGTCGCGTACGGCCCGGCCAGCACCCGGCTGAAGTCGGCGATCAGCAGCCCGGACAGCGCTCCGCTCACGCGGGGGTCCCGAGATAGACGGTGACCGTCCGCGTGTAGAACTCGCGGGCGGCCCGGCCCTGCTCCTTGGGCCCGAACCCGCTCTGCTTGGCCCCGCCGAACGGCACGTACGGGAACGTCCCCGCCGACTCCGAGTTGACGTGCAGCACCCCCACCTCCAGCCGCTCGACGGCCCGCAGCGCGAACCCGAGGTCCCGGGTGAAGACCGCCGCCGACAGCCCGTGGTCGCTGAGGTTGGCCAGCCCGAGCGCCTCCTCCGCGCTCGACGCCCGCACCGCCCCCACCACGGGCCCGAACAGCTCGGTACGCCAGAAGTCCACCCCGGTCCCCGGCAGGTCCAGCAGGGTCGGCGGCACGAACCAGCCCTCGCGCTCCAGGGACGCCCCTCCGGCCAGCGGCTTGGCCCCCTCGCCCACGGCCTGCGCGACCCCCGCCGTCACCCGGTCGCGGGCGGCCGAGCTGACCAGCGGGCCCATCTCGACGCCCGCCTCGAGCGGGTCGCCCACGACCAGCCGCGCGGCCCGCTCCGCCACCCGGTGCAGCAGCTCGTCGGCCACCTGCTCGGCCACGATGAGCCGCGAGGTGGCCGTGCACTTCTGCCCGGTGGAGCGGAACGCGCCGACGCAGACCTGCTCGGCGGCGTGGTCGAGGTCGGCGTCGGCGAGCACGATGGAGGCGTTCTTGCCGCCCATCTCGGTCTGCACCGGCTTGCCCAGCTCGCCGCAGCGGGCGATGACGGCCCGGCCGACCGCGGTGGAGCCGGTGAACGACACCGCGTCCACGCCCGGGTGGTCCACGATCGCCGAGCCCGCCTCCGCCTCGCCGTAGACGAGGTTGAGCACGCCGTCGGGCAGGCCGGCCGAGGTCAGCGCCCCCGCCAGCCGGTAGGCCAGCAGCGGCACCAGCGAGGAGGGCTTCCACACCACGGTGTTGCCGTACGTCAGGGCGGGCGCGATCTTCCAGGCCGGGATGGCGATCGGGAAGTTGAACGGCGTGATCAGCCCGGCCACGCCGATCGGCTTGCGGACGACGAGCACCTGCTCGCCGGGGCGCGGCGAGGCGAAGACCTCGCCGTTCTCCCGGTCGGCCTCACTGGCGTAGTAGCGCAGGATGCGGGCCGCGCCGCGGACCTCGGCGACCGCCTCGGGCAGCGTCTTGCCCTCCTCGCGGGCCAGCTCGGCGCCCCACTCCTCGGCGTCGGCGTCCACGAGGTCGGCGGCGGCGGTCAGGACGGCGGCGCGGGCGTGGTGCGGGGTCGCCGCCCAGCCGGGCGCGGCCTCCCGCGCCGCCACGATCGCCCGCCCCACTTCGGCCGGGGATGCGTGCCGGCCGCGTGCCACCACTTCCGCGGGCCGCGCCGGGTTGGTGTCGGCGAACTCCGCGCCGTCTCCTTCGACCCAGCGGCCGCCGATGAGATTCAGAACGTCCATGGTCAACGCACCTTAACTGTGCAATATTGGATTTTCAATATTGGATCCAAAATACACGGAGGCCTCGACATGATCGCCCCCACCGCGCTGCTCGCCCTCGACACGCTCCTGACCGAGGAGGAGCGCGAGATCAGGAACACGGTCAGGCGCGTCTGCGACAAGGAGATCCGCCCCCACGTCGCCGGCTGGTTCGAGACCGGCGAGCTGCCCGCCCGCGAGCTGGCCCGCACGCTCGGCGAGGTCGGCGTCCTCGGCATGCACCTCGAGGGATACGGCTGCGCCGGCATGGGCGCGGTCTCGTACGGGCTCGCCTGCCTGGAGCTGGAGGCCGCCGACTCCGGGCTGCGCAGCCTGGTCTCGGTCCAGGGCTCGCTCGCCATGTACGCGATCTGGAAGTACGGCAGCGAGGAGCAGAAGCAGGAGTGGCTGCCCGCGATGGCGGCCGGCGAGCGCATCGGCTGCTTCGGCCTGACCGAGCCCGACTTCGGCTCCGACCCGGGCGGCATGCGCACCACGGCCAAGCGCGAGGGCGGCGACTGGGTGCTCGACGGCACGAAGATGTGGATCACCAACGGCTCGGTGTCGGACGTGGCGGTGGTCTGGGCGCGTACGGACGAGGGCGTCAGGGGCTTCCTGGTCCCGGCGGGCACCCCCGGCTTCACGGTCAACGACATCAAGCACAAGATCTCGCTGCGCGCGAGCGTGACGAGCGAACTGGTGCTCGACGGGGTACGCCTGCCGGCCGACGCCATGCTGCCCGGGGCCAGAGGGCTGTCCGGGCCGCTGGGCTGCCTGAACGAGGCGCGGTTCGGGATCGTGTTCGGGGCGATGGGGGCGGCGCTCGACTGCCTGGAGACGACGATCGCGTACACGGCTGAGCGCGAGGTGTTCGCCAGGCCGCTGGCGGCGTACCAGCTCACGCAGGAGAAGCTCGCCGACATGGCGGTGGAGCTGGGCAAGGGCCTGCTGCTCGCCCTGCACCTGGGCCGGCTGAAGGAGGCGGGCACGCTCACCCCCGAGCAGGTGAGCGTCGGCAAGCTGAACAACGTGCGCGAGGCCCTGGAGATCGCCAGGAAGTGCCGCACGCTGCTCGGCGCAAGCGGCATCACCCTGGAATACCCCGTGATCAGGCACTCCGTGAACCTGGAGTCCGTGCTCACCTACGAGGGCACGTCGGAGATCCACGCGCTGGTCATCGGCAAGGCGCTGACCGGGATCGCGGCGTTCAAGTAGACGTTCGCGTAAGCGTTCACGTGGTACTCAGAACGTCTGCCAGGTCGCCTCGGTGACCTGGCAGGGCCCGCCCTGGTGCACCCGCAGCCGCCCGGTCGGCAGGTCGAACCCGATCGTGGCCAGGGTCTCCCACCGCTGGTTGAGCGGCTGGGTCAGGTCGGGGTGGGCGCAGACGGGCGCGTCCTCGGGGGCGTGGCTGAGCATGGCGAGGGCCCGCTTGTTCAGGTCTTCGAGGCTCAGCCCCTCGACGTTGGCGCGCAGGTGCCGCAGCCGGTCGTAGGTGCCGGGCCGCTCGGTGGCGTGCCGCTCCCCCGCCGCCAGCGCGTCGTCCAGGAAGTGGTTGCAGTGCAGCAGCACCCCGTCGGCGTCGGGCGGGATGACCGCCACCCCCGCCGGGGAGATCTCGATGGAGGCCGCGTCCGAGGCGGTCACGGCGGTGATGACGGTGGAGGCCGAGACCGCGGCCGAGCGGGCGATCTCCGCGGCCTCCGCGACCGTGGTGGCCTCGTCGAGGATCCGGCGGGCGATCAGGTGCACGGGCACGCCCAAGTCGGCGGTGTCGGCGTCGTGACGCAGGATGTTGAAGTGCACGCCCAGGCCGGCCGAGTTGACCCCGATCTTGGCCAGCGCCCCGGCCTCGGTGAACGTGCGCACCACGTGCCCCGGACGCGGCTCGAGCTCCCACAGCATGGGGGCGTCGCGCAGGTGGTCGTGCCAGTCCCAGGTCTGCACCGTGCGCGCGGGCCCGGTCTGCGGCAGCACGACGGAGGTCGAGCACTCTCCGTGCCCGACGGCGTCGATGGCGGCCAGGATCTCGGTGCGGGCGTTGACCACGGCGACCTGCCAGGGCTCCAGCCCGGCGCCGGCCGCGATGCCGGTGATCTCATCGGCCAGGCCGGGGGCCCAGGCCGCGCTGCGGTCGAGCGCCTGCTCGCCCCACGCGCGGACCTGCGCCCCGGAGGCGCCCGCGACCGCGAACAGGTCGGTGTAGCCGGCCAGGTTGCCCGTGATCTGCTCACGACGGGCGCCGCCGAGCTCCTTGCCGCGGGCGTGCGGCCCGCTCTGAGTGGACGTGAACGTGGGAAATGTCATGAACGGCCCATCAGATCGGCGAGCCGGGGATTGACGGCGGAAACGTCGGCGCGGACCCGCGCGTACCGCTCCGCGTCGATGTCCTGGCTCAGTTTGAACATGCTCTGTTCCGCGTGGACGCGGACGCGAAAGGCAACTACCCCGGGCAGCAGCTCCGCGAACTTCTCCCTGGACGCCGGTGTCGGCTCCCAGGCCGGTTCCCGCAGCGACTCCGCCGCCTGGACGGTACGCTCCACGACGTCGAGCGCGTCGTCGATCAGCTTCACCCGGCCGGTCAGGTGGACGGCCGCGTAGTCCCAGGTCGGTACGGCGGGATCGGTCCGGTACACGGTCGGCGACACGTACCCGTCCGGCCCGGAGAAGACCACGAGCACCTGCGTGCCGGGCTCCCACGAGCGCCAGTGCGGGTTGACCCGGGCCATGTGGCCGAGCAGCGTCGCCCCCTCGAAGCCGTCGCCCGGGCGGTCCTCGACGACGACCGGGATGTGGGTGGCGACCGGCACACCGTCCGCCGCGCTGACGACCAGCGCGAACGGGTTCTCCCTGACCAGGGCGGCGACCTGCTCGGGGCGCGCGGCGGCGTAACGGGGGAAGGTGTGCATCCCTACTCCACCGCGCTCAGGATCGCGTCCCAGGCGGCCTCGGACGCGAGCGTCCCGAGGCCCGTCGGCTTGACCCCGGTCAGCTCGACCTCGTCGGTCGTCATGGCGAACATCGTGTCGCCGTCGGTCAGCGTGTGGAACGGCTGGATGCCGCGGTGCATGGAACTGTGCACCTGACGGCCGATCTGGAGCAGCTCGACGTCGGTCAGCCGCACGTTGGTGATCATCACGGTGAGCGTGGTGTTGCCCATGACGGAGGCGGCCTCGGAGCCGATCAGGTCGGCGTAGTCGGCGCTCGGGTGGCGGCGGGCGTCGAGGTCGGCGTGGTAGTTGCCGCGCACGACCCGGCCCTCCCGGTCGATCACCGTGCCCACCGAGTTGACCACGGTCGCCACCAGCACCTTGGCCTCGCCGAACGTGCCGAACGCGGCGCCCTGCCCGGCGAACTCGGCCCGGCCGAAGTCCACCTTGCCCGCGCTCGCCGTGCGGCCCGCGCCGCACCGGCCCACCGGGAACTCGCCCTCCTTGGCCCAGCGCAGCGCGGCGCGGCCCAGCTCGCCGTCGGGGTAGACGGCGGTGTCCCGGGTGGAGAAGTCGTAGATCACCGCCCCCGACACGAGCTGCAGCTCATCCCACTTGGTCCGGTTGCTCCGGCGGGCCAGCAACTCGTCGCTCACACCCGCCGCGGCCGACAACCCGTACACCGAGCCGCCGGCCAGGCAGATCGCGTGGTTGTAGTCGTAGCCGCCGCTCATCCCGACCGCGCCGCCGCGCGCGTCCACGGCCGTCCGCGCGCCCGCGGGCAGGTGGATCACGGTGCAGCCCGTGGGGCCCTCGGCGTACTCGGCCGTGCCGACGTGCACGCCGGGCAGGTCGAACGCCACCGAGCCGCGCCCGGGGCTGGGCTGCGGGGACAGCGGCAGGTCCGCGTTGCGCGGGACGCCGGGCGCGAAATCGGACGGCTTCGCGAGCCGTGGCTCGGTGGTCACAATGCCTCCAGTAGGTGCTTCGAGTACTCGTGGGCGGGCGCGCTGTAGAAGGTGGCCGTCTCGGCGGTCTCGACGACCTCACCGCGTCGCATGACGGCGATCCGGTCGGCCACGTAGCGCACCGCGCCGAGGTCGTGGGAGATGAACAGGGCGCTGAAGCCGTACTGGGCCTGCAGGTCCTTGATCAGGTTGAGGATCTGCACCTGCACGGAGACGTCCAGGGCGCTGACGGCCTCGTCGAACACGATGAACGAGGGCCTGGTCACCAGCGCGCGGGCGATGGACACGCGCTGGCGCTGGCCGCCGGACAGCTCGTGCGGGTAGCGCTCGGCGAACGCGGCCTCGAGGCCGACGTGCTCGAGCATCTCGTCGACCGCGTCCCCGGCGGGGCGGCCGAGCACGGAGAGGGGCTCGGCGACGCTCTGGCCGACGCGCATGCGCGGGTTGAGCGACCAGTGCGGGTGCTGGAGCACGGCCTGCATGCGGCCGGCCAGTTCGCGCCGCCGCTTCGGGAAGGGGCGGCCGTCGAACCTGACCGCGCCGGACGTGGGCCGTTGCAGGCCGAGCGCGACCCTGCTGGTCGTGGTCTTGCCGGAGCCGGACTCGCCGACCAGGCCGAGCGTCTCGCCCTCGGCGACGGACAGGCAGACGTGCCGCATGGCCTCCAGATGGATGCGCCGCAGCGGCGGCCCGGCCGAGAAGGTGACGGTGACGTCGTCTATCTCGAGAATCACGCGGTCACCTCCGGCACGCGCTGGTCGGCGAGTTCTTCCGCCCGGTGGCACAGGACGTGCTGGTCGCGGACCCGGACGGGCTCCGGGCGCTCGTGCTCACAGCGTTCGACCGCGAACGGGCAGCGCGGCGCGAACGCGCAGCCCGGGGCGGGGCCGGTGAGCACGGGCGGGCGGCCCGGCACGGGCTCCAAGCGTGTGCCGTGGGCCGCGGCGGCCGGGGACGCCCCGGCCAGGGCCGCCGTGTAGGGGTGGACGGGGTTGCCGAGCACCTCGCGGGCGGGGCCGTTCTCGACGACGCGGCCGCCGTACATGACCGCCACCCGGTCGCATCTGCGGGCCACGGCGGGCAGGTCGTGGCTGAGCCACAGGATGCTCGTGCCCGCCTCGGCGGCCAATGAGAAGACCATGTCGGACACCTCCTCGCGTACCTGGCTGTCCAGGGCGGCGGTGGGCTCGTCGGCGACGAGCAGCTCGGGCGAGGTGGCCATGGCCATCGCGATGGCCACCCGCTGCGCCATGCCGCCGGAGAGCTGGTGCGGGTACGCGCGCGTCACCCGGGCGTCGTCGAGCCGGACCCGCCCCAGGTGGAAGCCGACGTCGCCGCCGCGCCCGAGCACGAGCCGGAGCTGGGCGCCCACGCGCATCGTCGGGTTCAGGGAGGCGATCGGGTCCTGGAAGACGAACCCGAGGTGCCGTTTGCGCAGGTGGCGTAGCCTACCGGGAGGCAGGTCGAACACCGGCTCCCCGGCCAGCACGACCTCCCCCTCGGTACGCAGGGCGGACCGCGGCAGCAGCCGGCCGACGGCGGAGCCGAGCGTGGACTTGCCCGACCCGCTCTCCCCGACCAGCCCGACCGTCTCCCCCTGCGCCAGCTCCAGGTCGGCGCCGTCGAGGGCCCGGGTCTTCGCGTAGTCGATCACCAGGTTCCGTACGCTGAGCAGGCTCACGTGAGTGACCTCGTCTCCCTGGGCTCGAGCCGGTCGCGCAGCCCGTCGCCCACCACGTTGATCGCCAGGATCGCCACGACCAGCACGACGCCGGGGCCGAGGATCAGCCAGGGCGCGGCGATCATGTAAGTGCCGCCCTGCTGGATGAGCACGCCGAGCGAGGCCTGCGGCGGCTGCACGCCGAACCCCAGGAAGCTCAGCCCGCCCTCGACCGCGATGCCCACCGACAGCGCGTACGTGCCCTGCACCGCGATCGTGCCCGCCACGTTCGGCAGCACGTGCCGGCCGAGCACGCGCGGCAGCCGCGCCCCGCTGATGACGGCGGAGGTGACGTAGTCGCGCTGCGAGACGGCCACGGCGGCGGCCCGCACCAGCCGGGTCATCAGCGGGATCGTCACCAGCACGATGCTGGCCAGCGCCGCCAGTTGCCCGGGGCCGAGCACGGCGGCCACCAGGATGGCCAGCACGATGGCCGGGAAGGAGTAGAGCACTTCCACCAGGCGCATCACCAGTTCGTTCAGGTAACCGCCACGGTATCCGGCGATGATGCCGAACGTCGCGCTCAGCGCGGCCGTGAGCAGCACCGCGATCGACGACAGCAGCAGCGTCGTGCCCACGCCCTCCATCACGCGCGGCAGCACCGAGCGGCCCAGGTTGTCGGTGCCCAGCCACCAGCCGGGCCCCGGCGGCTGCAGGCGCGGGCCGACGATGGCGTCCGGGTCTCCCCCGAGGCCGGCGAGCCCGCCCAGCGCGAACAGCACGAGCACCACCAGGCACCCGAGCCCGCCGACGGACAGCTTGTCCAGTTTCACGAGCGCCTCCCCGCCGTCACGCCGAGCCGGGGATCCAGCGCCCCCACGAGCAGGTCGATCAGCACGTTCATGACGATGAACACCCCTGCCGCGAGCAGCACCCCGGCCTGCACGACCGCGTAGTCGCGGCGGCCGACGGCCTGCACGATGTACGAGCCGACGCCCGGCAGGTTGAACACGTGCTCCACGATCAGCGCCCCACCCAGCAGGTACGCGGTGGTCGTGCCGATCAGCGTGACCACCGGCGTGGCGGCGTTGCGCAGAATGTGGTGCCTGACGATGAACCACGGCGACTCGCCGCGCCCGACGGCCGCCGTGACGTACTGCTCCACCAGCACGCCCATGACGGCGTCCCGGGTGGTCCTGGCGGTGACCGAGATGGAGAACACCGACAGGACGGCCGCGGGCAGGATCATCGTCGCGAGGTTCGCCGCCGGGTCCGCGGTGACCGGCACCCAGGAGCCGACCTGCAGGCCGAGCGCGTACCGGGAGAACACGAACACCACGAGACTGCCGAGCACGAACTCCGGCACGCTGACGCCCAGGCCGCTGAGCAGCCGCCCGGCCGCGCCGCCGCCGCCCGGGCGGGCGCGCACGGCGGTCAGCACGCCCAGGGGCACGCCGACCAGCACGCTCGCGAGCACCGCCAGCACGGTCAACTCGGCGGTCACCGGCAGGCGGGCCAGCAGCTCCGCGCCCACCGGCTGGCGGCTGATCATGGACACGCCGAAGTCGCCGCCCGCGACGGCCGACAGCCAGTGCCCGTACTGCATGAACACCGGCTGGTCCAGCCCGTAGCGGGTGGCGAGCTCCGCCTTCTGCTCGGCGGTGGCGAACGGCCCGAGCACGGTCTCCGCGAAGCCGCCGGGCATCAGGCGCACGGCGGCGAAGATCAGCACGGAGACGCCCAGGAGCGTGGCGGCCGAGCTCAGCGCCCGGCCGGACCACCACATCACCAGCCGCATGGCTACTGGGACTTCTTCACGCGAACGTCGGCGACCAGGCGCAGCACGTTGCCGTACCCCTCGGTGGCGTACAGGCTCGGGCTGAGCGCGTCGGCCCGGTAGGCGACCGTGGCCGGGCGGGTGACCAGCGGAATCATCTGCGCGTCGGCGTCGGCCTTGGCGCACACGGCGGCCAGCGCCTTGTCCCTGGCGGCGCCCGCGGGCTCCTGGCCGGCCGCGTCGATGAGCGTGTTCAGCTCCTTGTCGGGCTTCATGAAGCCGACGTTGAAGCCGGCCGTCTCCGGGTTCCACCACTTGGTGACCATGGCGGGGTCGGCGTAGCCGGCGAACCAGGACAGGGCGGCGTCGAACTCGGCGGGCGCCTTGCCGTACACCTTGCCCGACCAGCTCGCCTCGTCCATCTGCTCGATCTTGACGGTGACGCCGATCTGCTGCAGGTTCTGCTGGATCACCTGGGCGACGGCGGGGGCGGGCTCGGTGGAGAAGATGCTGAGCGTGAACGACAGGTTCTGCGCGCCGGCCTCGGCCAGCAGCGCCTTGGCGTCGTCCACGCTCTTGCCCGCCGACGGCAGCGCCGCCGGGTCGCACGAGCCGGGCAGCCCCGCCGGGGTGATCGCGGTCGGCTTGCCCTTGCCGCCGAGCGCCACGTCGGCGATCTGCTGGTTGTCCAGCGCGATCGCGATCGCCTGGCGCACCTTCGGGTCCGCCAGCTTCGAGCCCGGCTTCAGCGTGTTGAGCATCAGGTAGTAGAAGTCCGTGGTCGCCTGGGTGACGACCTTGACGTCCTTGGCGCCGGCCAGCATCGTCGCGGAGTCCACGTTGCCCAGGGTGGCAAGGGCGGCGCCGCCGTTCTGCAGGGCGGCGATGCGCGCGGCCTCCTCGGGGGCGATCGTGATGTTCACGGTGTCGGCCGCGGGCTTGCCCTTGTTCCAGTACTTGTCGTTGCGCTTGAACGTCCACGACACGTCCTGGCGGTGGTTCTCGACCGCGTACGGGCCGGTGCCGAGCAGCGTCGTGGCCGGATCGACGGACTTGTCGTCGATCTCCTTCATCGGCAGCACGGCGGCGGGCACGTTGGCCAGGGCGGCCAGGAACGGCGTGTACGGCTGCTCCAGCGTGACCTTCACCTTGTCGTCGCCGTCCTTGGCGACCGACTTGACCGGGCCGAGCTGGCCCCGCCACACCCCCTTGGAGGCCAGCAGCCGCTTCAGGCTGCCCACCACGTCGTCGGCCGTCATCTCCCTGCCGTTGGAGAAGGAGACGCCCTTGCGCAGGTGGAAGACGTACTCGGTGGGGGACGGCGTGTCCCACTTCTCGGCCAGCAGCGGTTGCACGCTGAAGTCGGGGCCGATCGTGACCAGCGTCTCGTAGGACAGCGAGAGAAGCTGCCAGGTGGTGGCGACGTCGGCGAGTTGCGGGTCGTAGCCGGTGGCCGCGCCGCTGTCGATGTGCACCTGGAGGTTGAGCGCGCCTCCCGTGGGGAGGGCCTCGTCGGCGACGGCGAGGTAGCCGGGGGCGGCGGTCTCCTGTGCGGCGGGCGTCGGGCTGGTGGTCGTTCCGGTGGCGGCGCAGGCCGAAGCCAGCAGGGCGGCCGCGACACCGCAGGCCAGGCGTATGGGACGCATGGGCCTCTTCTCCTCTAGTGGCAGGAACGTTCGGCGGCGCTCGGCGGTACGTCGAGCGTCGGATTCCGGTCGAAGAAACCGACCGGCTTGAGTACGAACCCGCAGGTGTCGACCGGCATGATGGGCCAGTCCTCGGTGCGGGGGAAATGTGTCAGGCCGAACGTGTGCCACAGCACGATGTCCTGCCCGTCGATGTCGCGGTCGGCCCTGGTGTAGGCGGGCAGGCCCGCTCCGCCGGGATGCTGGTTCACCAGGTCTCCGGCGGGATAGCGCTCTTCGGGGTGGTAGCGGGTGACCCACAGGTGCCGGGTCGCGAACTCGGCCCTGCGGTGGATGCTGGACTCCGGCGCGGCCAGCAGGGTGGGCTTGCCCTCCGCGTGCAGCGCGTAGCCGACCGGGCGGCCGAGGCGGTTGCGCACCTCGGGGTTCACGACGTGCCAGGTGCGCTCCGCCTTCAGGTCGGCGTCGCGCATCGCCTCGCGCTCGGTGCGCAGGCGGGTGACGGCGCGGCCGATGGCGTTGCCGTACGGGTTGTCCGGGCCGATCGGGCGCAGGTCCACCTCGACCTCGTCCACGGCGTTGGCCACGCCGTCCACGGTCATGTCCAGCCGGGCGCTGAACAGGTGCTGGTGGTACGGCGCCGCCAGCCCGGGCGCCACCTCCGACGCGTACGGGGCGGCCCGGTCGTCGTAGGCGCCGGTGAAGACGATGCCGGTGGCCTTGACCTCGAGCTCGATCGTGCCATCGAGGTAGAGGTACCAGTAGAAGCCGTAGTCGTAGTTGCCCACGGTGACGAAGAACGAGATCACGAGCCGGCGCTGCCTGCGGGTCTCCTTGGAGCCGTTGGCGGGATCGCTGTGCTTCCACAGCACGCCGTAGTCCTCCTCGTGCATGCAGATCGCGTTCTTGATCACCTTGGGCACGCCGGCGCCGTCCGTGACGACGGCGTCGAAGTAGGTGATCTCGCCGAGGCAGTCGCAGCCGAGTTCGAGGGAGTTGGCGAGCTTGCCGAGCTGGTATTCGCCGGTGTCGAAGTAGTTCTGCCAGAACCTGATGGGGCTCGGGTCCCCGTACGGGACCATCATCTCGGCCACCGACGCCCGGTAGACGATGGGCCTGACCCGGCCGTCGTCCTCGAAGCCGATCTGGTGCAGGGTGAGGCCCTCGCGCATGTCGTAGCCGAGGCGCAGGCTCCACTTCTCCCAGGTGACGAGCGGGCCGTCCACCGTGAAGCTGGGACCCTCCGGCTGGGTGATGTGGATGGGGCGCTGGGTGGTGCGGTGCGGGCCCTTGTCGTAGTCGCCCGGCTCGGACGGGATCGGCTGGGGGCCGGTGTCCACGATCTCCAAGACCTCGCCCTTGACCAGGTCCACGTACGCGACCAGGCCGTCCACCGGATGCGCCCACGGAAGGCTCTCCGGGGTGGGCATCACGTGCGCCAGCACCCTGGCGACCCGGCGGCCCTCCTCCTTCGGCAGCCCGAAGTGGCCCGCGCTGAGCGCCGCCAGATAGACGCCCGCAGGGTCGTCGATCCCGCGCCTGGCCAGGGCCTCAGCCCAGCCGGCGTCCGCCCGGAGCACGCGCCTGACCAGGGCGTGCTCCTCGTCCAGCATGGGCACCTGGCCGTCGGTCATCGGGTCGATCGGCGCGCGGGACTCCACCAGGCCGTCGCTGATCGACACGATCACCTCCTCGGCCGCCTCGGTGGCGAGGTCCAGCAGGAACGCGCGGGCCCTGCGGGCGACGGGGCCGCCCGCCAGCACCTCCTGCTTGACGGGCTCCTCCAGGCCGAGATAGGCCACCCGGACCGTGTCGGTCAGCACGCCTTCCTGCGTCAGGACCCGTCTGACCTCGTCGATCTCCTGCGCCGCGAGCGGGTCGAGAGGATGGGGATGCTTCCCGGTGGTCAGGTGCAACGTTCCGCCCCTTTCTGCTGCCGGAACGTTCCGGCAAGTTTTGCGATAACTTAATTGCGCTGGCCGGAGTGCACAAGACCTGAGGCCAAGGCGAAACACATCGTTTACCGAGCGGGGGGTGGTTCCGACGGGCCGCTACCATCGGGGCGTGCAAGCAGAAGAGCCGGTCACGATCCTCACCGTGGCCAGGGAGGCGGGGGTCTCCAAGACGACGGCCTCCGACGCGCTGCGCGGCTCCGGACGGGTGTCGGAGACCACGCGCGAGCAGGTCGCGAAGGTGGCCGAGAGGCTCGGCTACGTGCCCAACGGCTCGGCCCGTCACCTGCGCAAGGCCAGCACCGGCGCCGTCGGGCTGCACGTCCCCGAGGTGCTGACCAGGTCGGCCTACTACATGTCGTTCGTGTTCGGCGTGGTGGAGCAGGCGGCGCGGCACGACTACGACGTCACGCTGATCACGGCCGGCCAGCGGCGGGCGCGCGCGCCGCGCGTCGACGGGCTCGTCCTGGGAGACCCGCTCGGGGGCGATCCGGTGGTCGAGAGCCTGATGGCGACCGGGCTGCCGACGGTCTCATGCGAGCATTTCCCGGGAGAGCGGCAGGCGGACGGTGTCGTGTGGTCCGACCACGCGCCGATGCTGGCCCGGCTGCTCGGCCATCTGCGCTCGGCCGGGGCCGCGCGGCCCGGTCTCATCGTGGCCGGCGACGAGAGCGACTGGGCGGCCAGCGTCCATCGGGGCTACCTCGACTGGTGCGCCGCGCAGGAGGTCGCGCCGCTGGTGCACCGGGTATCCTTCGACGCCACGGGCGACGAGGTCCGCGCGGCGGCCCGCAGCCTGCTGGAGAGCGGGGCCGGGATGGACGCGCTGGTGTGCGCGCCGGCCGGGGCGGCGACCGAGGTGGCGCCGCTGCTGCGCGAGGCGGGGACGGGCGTACTGCTCGCCTCGTGCGTCGACAGCGCCGCCACGCGGCTGGCCGACCCGCCGATCACCGCCATCGACCTGCGCCCCCGCGAGGCCGGGGCGAGCTGCGCCGAGCTGCTGTTCGAGCTGCTCTCGGGCACCGCGCCGGCCGGGACCGAACGCGTCCACCCGATCGAGCTGGCCGTCCGCGCCTCGACCAGCCCCGGCTCGTGAGAAGGCGCACCGCCGGACGCGGGGGCTGCCCGGCGGTGCGAGACGAGGACGTCAGGAGAAGTTGACGTCGCTGCAGAAGTAGTACGTCTGGTCCATGTGCGAGGCCTTCCAGATCGTGAAGACCACGTGGCGGCCGGTGCGCGAGCCCTTGCTGATGTTGTCGATCGGGTACGTGCCGGCCGGCGCGAACCTGCCGGTCTCCCGGACCAGCTCCAGGTGGTTCCAGCCGAGCGCCGTGGTGGTGGCGTTGTAGCCCTGGCGGCTGATGTAGACCCGGATGTAGTCCGCGCCGTGGTAGGCCTGGTCGGTCAGGCGGATGTTGAACGTGCTCGACAGGTTCGTCATCTGCCACGCGCCCGGCGTGTCCATGGAGCGGTAGCGGCCGTCCTGCGCGCGGCCGGCGCTGCAGAGCTGGCCGTTGGGGATGACCCCCTGGTGGTTACCGGCGACGTTGTCGCGGTAGAGCCCGTTCCAGTTCCACATGGCGTTGGTGTTGTCCTGCCACGCCTGCCAGCACATGGGGTCGCGCTGCTGCATGGTGGGGTTCTGGAAGTCGCTGCCCCAGCGCAGCCAGCAGCCGTAGTTGCGGGAGGCCGGATCGACGACCGAGCCGTGCGCCGAAGCGGTGTCTGCCAGCGGGACGGCGAAGATCATCGCCATGGACATCAGCAGGGCCAGGGCGCGCAGCGCCCAGCGGTGTGGTGCGACATGGGGCATAGTGCGGTCTCCGTGTTCCGGTCGGGGTTCCGGTGCTTAGGAGCGCTCCCGGTGGGCGACGGTATCTGACGGCGCGGACCAGGGGAAGTGAGGGCCATTGTCAACGGAGGCCGGGGTGGGGGTGAACAGCGGAAAGGGCTTTCCAATGGAGTGAAAGTTTCAATCGGCCATTAAAGTTCGCAAATCTCCACGTAATCGATCGATAACTTAAGGTGACGAATTTTGGGCAAGTAGCATGTGGGCGAGGGCGAGATTCCCGATACTGGGTGGGTGACCGCAATGGCAACGATCGAACCGATCAGCACAGCGCGCACGGTTCTTCCGGGCAAGCCGCCGTTCACTGTCGACGACCTGCTCAGATTCCCCGACGACGGGAACCGCTACGAGCTCTTCAACGGGAGCCTACTGGTGAGCCCTGCCCCCACCCCCATGCACCAGCGTGTCATCTACCGGCTGCAGCGCATGCTCGATGACGCGGCCCCGCCCGAGCTGGAGCCCTTGTCCACCGTCAACCTCCGCCTTTCCGACCAGGATTTCTACATCCCCGACCTGGTCATCGTCCATACGGATTCGGTGGACGAGGCCGAGCTCATGTTCGCGCCCGAGGATCTGCTGCTCGCCGTGGAGGTGGGCAGTCCGAGCACCAGGACACGCGACGAAGTGCTCAAGGCCGCGGGGTATGCGGCGGCCGGCATCCCCGCCTACTGGCGGCTCGAACTGGATGAAGGGCCTGCCCTCTACGTCTACGAACTCGACGATGACGCCTACGCCCCGCCCGCCGTCTACAAGGCCGGCAGCGTCGCCCACCTGAAGACGCCCTTTCCGGTCAGCTTCGATCCGGCCGGGCTTCTCACCCGTAGGTGACCTGGACCCCGGCTCTGCCGGCCCCCTCCTGCTGGGAGTGCCGGGGTCCAGGCGCTCAGGGGTCGGGGGGGCTCTGGGCGGCCAGGGAGGTGTAGACGGTCACCTCGTCCGGCCGGACCAGCCCGTCCTGGATGGCGCAGATCAGCAACTTCTCTTTGGTGGGCGCGGGCCTACCGGCCGCCGCGTATTTGACCCGCGCCCGGTCGATGTACTGCCGGACCGTCCGTTCCTTGATCCCCATGCGCGCCGCCACCGACGCCTTGGACATGGACTGGAACCAGTACAGCAGCGCCGCCCGCTCCTTGTCGGAGAGCTGCGGCCGGTGCGGCCCCTCGTCGGTCGCGATCGCCTGGGCCATCGGCGGTGTCATGCTCGGCCGGTCGGCGGCCACCTCCAGGATGGTCTCCAGGCATAACTCCCGGGTCGCCCGTCCCTTGCCGATGAAGGCCGAGGCCCCCGCGTCGAGCACCGCGCGTACCGTCTCCGGCTCCTCGTGCTCGGAGAAGACGATGACCCGCTGCCCGCCCGCGCACAGCTCGGCGACCCGGTCCACGACCATCGTGCCGTTGAGGTTGAGGTCGAGCAGCAGCACGTCGGCGTCCGTGCCGTGGACGGACTCGATGGTGGGTCCCTGGGCGACCAGCTCGACGGGGCTCGGCGGGCCGAACCACGACCGTACGCCGTCCACCACGACCTGGTGGTCCTCCACCAGGGCGACGGTCACGGGCCCTCCCAGATGCTGTTGACCCATACCTCCCCTCCCTGACGCTGATAGGTGACGACGACCCCGCTGGCCTCTCGCACCGGGGTCGGGCTGATGGGCAGGTCCTCGTTGTCGGCCACGACGGCCACGCTGACCATGGTCGACATCGCGGAGACCGTGACCCGGGCCCGGGAGAGGGCGCCGTCCAGGGCGCGGACGGGGGCTCTGAGCAGGTCTTCGCGTACGCCGTCGGGCAGCACGGGCATGCTCTCGCCGAACGGCGGCGCCGTCACCAGGACCCGGCGCCGCTCGGCCGCGTCGATGCGCTCCCGCAGGACGGACACCAGTGCGTCCGGCACGTCCTCCCGCTCCGTGATGAGCCGGCGCAGCCGCATCGCCCCGGCCGTGCAGTCCGCCCGTACGCAGGGGCTGCCGGGGTCGGCCCCGTCGGCGAGCTGCTTGAGCAGCGACTCCGCCACGTCGCGGATGGCCTCGTAGCGGCGCAGCCGGTCGGTGTGGATGCTCTGGGCGGACTCGCGCCAGGCGTCGTCGGCGGCGAGCCGGCGGGCCAGCAGCACGGTCTCCTCGGCGCGGGCGCGCAGCATGTGGCAACCGGCCGTGTAGCCGAGCTGCATGGTGACGCCGCCGGCGATGACGACCAGGTATTTGGCGATGGACACCCGGTCGAACGACCCCGCGACGGCCATCGCGGCCAGCATGATGCCGGCGTTGGCGGCCAGGAACGCGATGATCTCGGCGCGCCAGCGGGGCCGGTTCCAGGTGAGCATGACGGCGAGCCAGCCCACCGAGCCCCACGCCCAGTCGCTGATGCCGAGCAGTTCCCCGGGCCGGCAGGCCAGGATCACCGCGATGTCCACGACCAGCGCGGCGAGTGCGAGCTCCCGGATCCTGGCCGGCCCGCGGGAGGTGCGGGACAGCGACAGCGCGCCGATGACGAAGATGACGGAGTAGAGCACCCAGGCTCCGGCGGCCAGCAGCGGCCAGCGGAAGGCGCTCCAGCCGGTGATGGTGACGGTGAGGTCGTAGCCGATGTGCCACACACCGGCGATGACCAGGGCGCCGAGCGCGGTGTAGCGGGCGTAGCGCCGTGCGATCTGCTCGATCTCCTCGGTCATGGCCGCCACCACAGGCTCACCCGGGTGCCCCGGTCGCCGGAGGAGATCTCGGCGCCGCCGTTGGGCAGCGAGCGCATCATGTCGAGGATCGAACCCCGCACGCCGAACCGGTCGGGCGGCAGACGATCCTGGTCGAAACCTCGGCCCGCATCCGCGACTTCGACCAGGATCTCTCCGCCGCGCCTGCTGGACACCAGCTCCGCCTCGCGGACGCCGGCGTGGAGTGCGACGTTGGCGAGGGCTTCGGTGACAGCGCGGGCGAAGCGCTCCGCGACGTCGCCCGGCACCGTCTCCGGCACCAGGTGCTTGCGGACGGCCAGCCCGGTCGCCCGGCCGGCGACCTCGTCGAGGAGGGCGTCCAGGGCGATGGGCGGGGAGACGGCGCGCGGGGTGTCGCGCAGCTTCTCCAGCGCCGAGAGGTCGGCGGCCACCTGGGCGCGCAGGGTGCGTGAGGGCTCGTCGTAGGTGCCCAGGCCGACCATGGTGAGCGTGTGCAGCGACGTCTCGTGGATGCTGCCGACCTGCTTCAGCTCGTCCTCGCGGCGCAGCCGCTCGACGATGAGCGCGATCTCGGCCCGCGAGCTCTCGCGCAGGAAGGTGTCGGCGGAGGCGGCCGAGCGGCGCAGCAGCGTCATCAGCAGCACGATCGCGAGCAGTTGGACGAGGTGGATCCCGATCGTGGTGAACACGTCGGCGGTCGGGGACGCCAGCCGCACGCCCACCGCGAACGACGCGGCCACGACGAGCCCGGCGGGCACGGCCACCCGCGGTCCCCAGGTCACTCCGGCCATGACGACGCTCATCGTGACCAGCCCCGCGACCCACGACGACGACGTGGTGAGCGCCTCCATGGCCACGAGGTGGCGCTGCGCGAGGCACAGGGCGATGACGATGGCCACATCACCGGCCACCAGCCAGCCGGGCAGCAGCTCCTTGCGCCAGAAGACGCGCGCGTAGAGCACGGTCCAGACGATGTGGAGCAGCAGCATGGGCACCAGCCACCGGGCGGAGACCGGCGGCACGGCGCCGAGCAACGCCGCGACGACCGCCACGGAGCCCACCGCGGTCCGCGCGCCCGCACCCGTACGCGCGACGGCCTTCGTCAATTGCCTGGTGGCCGAGTCGTATCTCGTGGAGCCGGGATGAGACATGAACCGTCCGCACGCGATATGGGCTTGAGACGGGTCTCACGATAACGCAGCGCACGGTGGGTAAAAAGAAACGCGAAGGGTTTTCTCCGGCCATCGCTGCGGTTGGCGTCATGGGTCGCATGGCATTTTTCCTCGGGCCGGCTCTCGACGGTATTCACCGCCCTCACCGAACCCTCGCTCCGGGGCACCCCCGGTGGCATGACGGTCGATCGGCCGTCAGAACGCTACGACGGCCGATCAGCCGTCAGTCGCGTCTCTTCACAAACGCGTGTACTGGTCGCGGGCCGCGACCAATGCGGTGGGGGAGGGACCTCATGACACTGTTCGTGATCACGATTCTGCTGGGATGTCTGTCGGTGATGACCGTCAGGGGCCGGCGGGGGAACTGGCCGGCCGGCATGCCGGTGTCGAGGCCGCGGCTGGTGGCCGTGGGCGGCACGTACGACGGCTCGCACAGCCGGCCGTCGGACGCGTACGTCGTCCAGGAGCGCCTGATCGCGGCGGCCCGCGGGGTGGGCGGGACCGAGCTGGCCCACACGGCCGCCGCGCTGGCCCTGGGCGCGGTGGTCGCCGCCCGGCCGCAGCACACGGGGACGCGGGAGTCGGACCTGGACGAGTGCGTCCAGGTGGCGCATCGCGCGGTGCGTACGTCGGCGTTGCGCAACCCCGCCACCCCCGATCTGGTCAGCACTCTGGACCTGGTGGTGCTGGACCGGGGCGAGAGCCCGCGGCTGCGGTTCGCGCACGTCGGCAACGGCGCGATCTGGCACTGCCCGAGGGGCGGGGAGCCGCGGCCGCTGACGACGCCGCACGCGTTCGAGGACGGGCCGCTGCTGCGCGGGGTGGGCCTGCCGTCGGCGCTCAATCCCGAGGTCGGGATCGTGGTGCTGCGTCCCGGCGACCGCGTGGTGATCGTCACCGACGGGGCCGTCAGGGCGCTCGGGGTGACGCGCATGAAGGAGCTGCTCAGCGACGCCGCATCGCCGGTGGCGTGCCTGGACCGGCTCTACGACGAGATGGCCGCCGCCGAGCCGAAGGACGACGCCACGATCGTCATCGCGGATTTCGTCACCGCCTGATCTGGACGCGGCCTCTGGGCGGTGGCACGCTGAAGGGTCTCGGGGGAGAGCGCCACCGTTCCACTATCGGTCCATCAACTCTTTGATGGGAAAAGCCGTGGCCGAACTTCTTCTTTTCCCGAGCTGTGATCTGCACATGGCGTTGACCGGCGGTCACAAACTGTTCGTACGCCTCTTCCAGGTGCTGGTGGACGCCGATCCGGCGAAGGACGGCCGCTATCTGCTGGACCCGATATCGAGCGGCTACGAGTTCGATTTCTTCGCGCCGTACCAGAAGGTCGGTGAGCGCTTTCGCGACGTGCCGACGGTGAACCTGACGACCGGCGAGGTGAGCGCGACCAGGCCGGGGGTCTATCTGTTCCAGCTCCGGGCCGGCCAGGACTACCTGGTGGGGCGGCTCCAGGTGCACAACGCGTTCAGGTCGTGGTGGTTCGGGAACGACTCGATCACCACGGCCGTGGACGACGTCGGCCACGCGCAGCCGTCGATCTACGCGAAGTTCAGCGAGGACTCGGCGCCGAACGACCCCAACTCGACGGGGGCCGACCTGATCGGCGACATCACCGGCCACGGCTACGTCACGCTGAGCTCCCCCGACGCGAAGGTCGTCGTCATGCCGGAGGGGCGGCTGCGCGGCACGACGGTGACCACGACGCCGGTCATGGTCAGCGGAACGTTCCTCGGCCAGACGCGGACCTTGCCCACCCGTGTCGTCAACTACGACACGCGCCGCCGCGTCCTGGCCCCGCGGCTCACTCCCAACCTGTCGCGTGCCGGCACCGCGCACAACATGCTCTTCCTCGCCGACGGGTTCAGGGAGACCGACAGGCCACAGTTCGAGAAGATCTTCACCGAGGCCGTCCAGAAGAGCATCTTCACCAAACCGGCGCATGAGCCGTACCCGATGCTGAAGGACGCCTTCAACGTCTTCACCGCCTTCGCCCCGTCGCAGCAGCACGCGATCACCTGCGGCTGGCGCGTCACCGACACCGAGTCGGGGCTGGTGCCCAAGGGCGCCCAGATCCCCTACAACGACCCGGCCACCGCCAAGAAGAACGCCTACACGCTGGAGCAGCTCTTCGCGATCGTGGGCGAGCCCATGCGGAACGAGCGCCGGCCGAACCTCGTGGAGCTCTGGAAGGACCAGTCGCTCAGGGACTTCCAGCAGGACAGGGTGGACGACGCCCTCCTGGATGCCTGGAAGGCGCACCAATCGGCCGGCATCCTCCAGGCCAGGGACACCTTCTTCGGCCTGATCCTCGGCAGCCGGCCGGGCGAGCGGAACACGGGCCGGCCGTCGGTGCCCCGGCCCGCCAGGGACGAGAAGGTCCAGGCGCTGGCGGACTTCGTCGCGCGTGTGTACGAGTTCTACCAGCCGACCGATCCGGCCCGTACCCTGACGCCCGACCGGCGCAGGCACGCCCCCCAGGTGTATCCGGGCAACCGCTTCTCGAGCCGGCAGAGCACCATCCTGCGGTTCATCAGGGGGCTGGAGCTGGACCGTGACCCGTTCACCCTGATCGGGCCGGTGTGGGAGCCCGCCACGACGTTCAAGCCGAGCAGGGGCCTGGTCGGCATGATCTCCTACGACGGCGTCACCGGGGGCACCAACACGAACGGCAACACGATGACGACGGTGAGCGTGGGCACGTCCCTGCATCTGAGCGCCAAATACCTCGTCGCCCCCGTCCTGGCCGCCCCGCCCGACAGCATCCACGTGCTCGTCCGGGAGCCGCCGAACGTCATCGAGCCGGACATCGACCAGGTCGCCGGCGCGATCGCCCACGAGTTCGGGCACAGCTTCAACCTCTCGGACGAGTACGAGACCCGCGCGAAGGACGACCCGGGAGACGCCGGCGTCGACGACCTGGCCGAGGACAACGTCTCGAAGCTCAAGTTCCTCCAGATGGCCGGTCAGGCCGGGCCGCTGATCGATCCGGCCAAGATCAAATGGTTGGCGCTGCCCCGCATCAGGATCTCCTCCAGGCTGACCGGCAGATCCGTGATGGGCGCCCAGGGCGTCGAGTTGCCGATCGATCCGCGCCAGGTCGGGCAGTGGCAGAAGGTCATGGCGGAGACCCCGCCGGTGCAGGTCCATGTGCGCAACTTCGCGCCGAACGTGTCCGGCAGGCAGTTGCCGCTCACGTCGGGGCTCTACCTCCAGACGCTGAGCATCGTGCGCGTCAGGCCGGAGGGCGTGCTCGTGCTGTTCGGGCCGGGGCTCCAGCAGAACACGGTCTTCGAGGCCGGCTCGGCGGTCTTCGTGCCGGTGGTGGACAAGAACCGCCAGGCGATCACCATCACCGAGCCGAAGGTGCTGGAGAAGCTCACCAGCACGAAACTGCCGCTCAACCAGGACACCGACAACGAGAACCCCAAGGACGAACCCGACGAACCGGTCTCCATCTCCGGGTTCAAGCCGCCCTGTACCTCGTCGCTGCTCATCGGCATCTTCGAAGGCGCCAGGGAGTTCGCCCGCGGCTACTACCGGCCCACCGGCACGTGCAAGATGCGCAGCCTCGGAGCCACGGGCGCGGCCGTCCCGTTCTGTTACGTCTGCAAGTGGCTGCTCGTCAACCGGGTCGATCCCAGCTTCCACGGCATGCTCAGCGAGAAGTTCTATCCCAAGGCGAAGAAGAATGGCTGAACAGGGGACGTTCGACACATTCGTCGCCGAGATCGGCCAGGCGCTGCTCCCCCTGCGCCAGGCGCTCGGCTCGACGGAGGCCTTCATCGCGTTCCTGCAGCGGCTCGGCTGGCAGGCGAGCGACATCCCGCAGCCGCTGCGCGACCTCGGCGCCGGCGTGGAGACCCTGTACGACAGCCTCACCAAACTGCTCGGCGAGGGCAACGTCAAGGTCGGCGGCCAGGTCGGCGGCGGCGAGGCGAGCGTGCAGATCTCGGCCGACGACGTGTCCCGGGTGCTGCACGCCACCCAGCGGGTCATCGCCGGGATCCGGGGGATCGCGACCGCGCCGGCCGCCTCGATCCCGGCCCCGCTGCGCGCCGACGGGTTCCAGACGGTGTTCCCGAGGCAACTGGTCGACTACCTGATCGTCACGTACCTCCAGGACTTCCACCCGTCCATCGGGTTCGCGCTGCGCTCGCTCGGGGTCGTCAAGGCGACCTACACGCCGCAGACCGGCGGGCGGACGCCGTACGTGCATCTGGCGCTGGACGTGGCGGATCTGCCGCGCATGCTGGAGGATCCGTCGCTGGTGCTGAAGAACGCGTTCGGCTGGGGCGAGGCCACCTTCGACTTCCCCGAGCTCGCCTCGCAGATCGACAATCTGCTCGCCTCCGTCGGCGTGAGCGTGGCCGTGGAGCCGCCGTCCCTGCGGACCGTGGCGGCCGTCGGCGGCCCGCCGCCGCTGCCGGAGCGGCCGCGGCCCAAGGTGCTCAGGGCCGTGATGTTCGAGCGGGTACGCGAGTCCGGCCGGATGGCCGCCGAGGTCCGGCTGTTGCCGCTGCCCGCCGTGGACTCCGTCGCGCCGGGCCTGGCGGTGCTGCCGTCGTTCAACGGCGTGCTGGACTTCCGGCTCGAACTGGGGCCCGACATCTTCGTCACCATCCGCAGCGAGCTGGATCTGCAGGGCGGGGTGGCGGTGCGGCTACGGCCGGGGCGGCCGATCGAGCTCGTGCTGGGGTTCGAGTCCGACAGCGCTCCCGTGCACGCGGTGGGCGCGCTGGAGGTCAGGACCGAGCGGTCGGGGGCGGACGGCGTACCGACGGTGCTCCTGGGCGCGCCCGGGAGCACGCGGCTGCAGTTCGCCAAGATCGCCGGGACCGGCGGGATCCGGCTCTCCGGGGCGGACGTGGACGTCTTCGCCGAGGTGGAGCTGACGGGGCTCGAGTTCGTCTTCGAGCCGTCAGGGGCCGACGGGTTCATCGCCAAGATCGTCCCTGAGGGCGGCTTCTCCTTCGGGGCCGACCTGACGATCGGCCTGTCCCACCGCGACGGCTTCTACTTCCGCGGCGCCGCCGGCATGGAGATCCAGGTGCCCGTGCACCTGCGGCTCGGGCCCGTCGAGATGCAGTCGCTGACGATCTCGGCGGCGCCTTCGGGCGACGGGCTGCCCATCGGGCTCGGTGCGACGTTCAAGGCCGAGCTGGGACCGCTCAAGGTCGTCGTCGAGGAGGTCGGGCTGACCGCCGCGTTCGCGTTCAGGTCCGGCCACGACGGCAACCTCGGGCCGCTCGATCTGTCGATCGGGTTCAGGCCGCCGCGGGGCGCGGGGCTGTCCGTGGACGCCGGCGTGGTGAGCGGCGGCGGCTTCCTGCGCTTCTTCCCCGAGCGCGGCGAGTACGCGGGCGCGCTGGAGCTGGAGTTCACCGGCCTGTTCGGGGTCAAGGCGCTCGGGCTGATCAGCACCAGGATGCCGGACGGCTCCAAGGGCTTCTCCCTGCTGCTGGTGATCACGGCGGAGTTCCCCGGCGGGATCCAGCTCGGGTTCGGGTTCACGCTGCTCGCGGTGGGCGGCCTGATCGGGCTGAACCGGCGCATGAACCTGGAGGCGTTGGCGGAGGGCGTACGCACGGGGGCGATCGAGTCGGTCATGTTCCCGCGCGACGTGATCGCGAACGCGCCCAGGATCCTCAGCGACCTCAACGCCTTCTTCCCGATCGAGGAGGGCAGGTTCCTGATCGGGCCGATGGCCAAGATCGGGTGGGGCACGCCGACGCTGATCAGCGTGTCGGTCGGGGTCATCATCGAGATCCCGGGGAACATCGCCATCGTCGGCGTGCTGCGGTGCCTGCTGCCCGACGAACGGACGCCGCTGCTGGCGCTCCAGGTGAACTTCGCGGGGGCGATCGAGTTCGACAAGCAGCGGCTGTGGTTCTTCGCCGAGCTGTTCGACTCGCACGTGCTCTTCATGACCATCGAGGGCGGCATGGGGCTGCTGGTGGCGTGGGGGGACAACCCGGACCTGGTGGTGACCGTGGGCGGGTTCCACCCGGCGTTCAAGCCGCCGCCGTTGCCATTCCCGGTGCCGCGGCGGCTGGCGGTGGACATCCTCAACCGGCCGGGCGCCCGGATCCGCGTTTCCGGATATTTCGCGATAACCAGTAATACGGTGCAGTTCGGCGCGCGGGCCGAGATGGTGCTGGGGTTCGACGACTTCGGCATCCAGGGGCACATCAGCTTCGACGCACTGTTCCGGTTCTCGCCGTTCTCGTTCCTCATCGCCGTGTCGGCGGGGGTCACGCTCAAGGCGTTCGGGATCGGGCTGCTGGGCATCGACCTGGACTTCGAGCTGTCCGGGCCGTCCCCGTGGCGGGCCAAGGGGCGCGGGTCGATCTCGCTGCTGTTCTTCGAGATCTCCGCGGACTTCGACCTCGAATGGGGCGAGCGCCGGGACACCACGCTGCCGCCCGTCGAGGTGCTGGCGCTGCTGGCCACCGAGTTCGCCAAGCTGGAGGGCTGGGAGACGCGGCTGCCGGGCGGCGGCACACGGCCGCTCGTCACGCTCAGAACGCTGCCGGCGACCGACGACCTGGTGCTGCACCCGCTGGGCTCACTGTTCGTCCGGCAGCGCGCGATCCCGCTGGACGTGCGGCTGGACCGGGTGGGGGCGCAGCGGCCCAGCGACGGCAAACGCTTCGCCGTGGCGCCCGCGCCGGACGGCGGCCTGGTACGGGCGTCGGTCACGCCGGACAAGTTCGCGATGGCCCAGTTCCAGGACATGAACGACGCCGCCAAGCTGTCGCGGCCCGCGTACGAGGACCAGGACGCGGGGATCGAGCTGGTGGCGGCGCAGGGGGCGATGGCGTCGGCCCGGGTGGTGCGGCGCAGTGCCCGGTACGAGGCGATCGTCATCGACAGCCGTGCCCGCCAGGCCCCGAGCGGCGCCGTGGCCCGCGCCCGCGCCCTCGGCAACGGCTCCCACACCGGCCCTGGCACTAGCACCGGCTCTGGCACCGCCACCGGTAACGGTTCGGGCTCCGGCGCTGCTTCGGGCGCGGCCGGTAACGGGGAGGTGCGGGGGTTCGTGGTGCCGCCGCCCGTGCGGGCCAAGCGGCTCACCAGTGTCAGCCCGGCCGTGTTCGGGCAGTTCCTGCAGGGCAGCAGCACCAGCCGGTCGCCGCTGTCGCAGCACGAGTCCACGCTCAGGCAGCCGTTCCCGGCGAGCGAGACCGTACGGCTGACCGGGACGCGCTTCGTGATCGCCCAGCTTCGCAACAACCTCCAGGCGTTCCCACCGGCGGCCCTGGCGGGGAGCCCGTCGAGCTTCCTCAGCCTGGCGGCGGCCCTGGACGCGCTGGACGACTGGGTCGAGGCCGACCCCGGCCTGGCGGGCACGCTCCACGCGGTCCCGCAGTCCGACGCCGCGGCCCCGCCGGCGGTGCCCGGCACCTGGCACTCCGCGGTGAACACCCTGCCGGCCGCCGCGGCCTGGGACTCCCCCGACGCGACCGCCCGCCTACACGACGGCCGCATCCTGCTCGCAGGCGGCACCACCACCCCCACCCCGAGCACGGGTGTGCGGTTGAGCGTTGGTGGGGAGGCGCTGGTGGCGGTGGCGTTGTTCGATCCGGTCGCCGCGGCCTGGTCGGTGGTCGCGCCCTTGGGGACCGCTCGCCACCTGCACACCGTGACGGCCCTGGAGGACGGCCGGGTGCTGGTCGCGGGCGGCCGTAACGGCGGCGCGCCCGCCGGGGTGTCCTCGGCCGAGATCTACGACCCGCTGAGCGGAGCCTGGTCGGGGACGCCGGAGTCGATGGCCGGCCCGCGCCACTCGCACACCGCCACCGTCATCCCCGGCGGCAGGGTGCTGGTCGCGGGCGGCACCGGCCCCCGCACCCCGCCGGGCCCCGGCGGCGAGACCAGCGGCGAGACCGGCGGCGAGACCGGCGGCGAGACCGGCTCGCCGGAGCGGGCGCTGGCGACGGCGGAGATCTTCGAGGCCGCGACCGGGGCATGGACGCCGGCCGCGCCCATGACCGACGCGCGCTCCGGTCACGTCGCCGTGCCGCTGCCCGGCGGCAAGGTGCTGGTCATCGGCGGTGTGGTGCGGACGGGACGCGGTGCCGCCGCGCTCGCGTACTGCGAGGTCTTCGACCCCGCCACCGGCGCCTGGACCCCGACCGGCAGCATGGCCACCCCGCGTACCGGTCACCGTGCCGCCGTGCTGGCCGACGGCACCGTGCTCGTCACCGGAGGCGACGCTCCGGGGGTGGCGCCCGCGGGCATGTCGGGCCGGGCCACGGGCACCGCCGATCCGCCCGCGCGGCCGTTCAGCCCGGCCGGTCTGGCGAGCGCCGAGCGGTACGACCCGGCGACCGGCGAGTGGACGCCCGTCACGAGCATGCCCGGCGGGCGGAGCGGGCACCACAGCATCCTGCTGCGCTCCGGCAAGGTGCTGGTCATGGGCGGCGCCGGGGCGCCCTCGTTCGACGGCGGGTTCCGCGACGCGCTCCTCTACGACCCCGCCACCGGCGCGTGGACCGCCATGGGCCGCCTGGCCACCGGCCGCTCCGGGGCCGCGATCGCCGAGCTGCCCGACGGCCGGGTGCTGGTCGCGGGCGGACGTGCCCGATCCGCCGCCGCGGCGCCGTACCCCGGCACCGACCTGCTCACCGACACCACCGAGATCTTCACCCCGTGACCCAGGGAGGGTACGACGCCATGACCAGTCCCACCCTGGCGGCCACCGGCCAATGGACGCGCACCGGTGACCTGCCCACCCCGAGTAGCTGGTACGGCCGGCACGACGGCGCCGTCACCCTCACCGGCGGAAAGGTCCTGGTGGCCGGCGGGGCCTCCCCCGGCCAGGCCGCCCTCACCCAGGCCGCGCTCTACGACCCGGCCGCCAAGACCTGGGCGCCGACCGGAGCGCTGCAGACGTCGCGGCGGCTGCACACGATCACGCTCCTGGACGACGGCAAGGTGCTGGTGACGGGCGGGATCAGCGGCACGGCGCAGTTCCCCGCGCCCGGCCTGGCCAGCGCCGAGCTGTACGACCCCGCGACCGGCGCCTGGACGGCCACCGGCAGCCTGCACGGCAACCGTTGGGGACACAGCGCGGCGCTGCTGCAGAACGGCAAGGTGCTGGTCGCCGGGGGCGCCACGATCCGCTCCGCCCAGTCGGTCAAGGCCCTGCGCACCGCCGAGCTGTACGACCCGGCCGCCGGCACGTGGACCGAGGTCGCCCCCATGACGGACGCCCGCTCGGGCCACGCCGCGGTCGTGCTGCCGGGCGGCCGCGTGCTGGTCGTGGGCGGAGTGGTGCCCGTGGCCGGTGACGCGGAGGCGGCGCTGGCGTTCTGCGAGATCTTCGACCCGGCCACCGGCGCCTGGACGCCGACCGGCGACCTGCTCGCCGCGAGGGGCAGGCACCAGGCCACGCCGCTGTCCGACGGCACGGTGCTGGCGACCGGCGGCAGCGCGCCCGGCGGGCCGGGGGACGGGACGTTCGACCCGTACAGCCGGGCCACGGCGGAGCTCTACACGCCGGCCACGGGAAAGTGGACGGAACTGCCGGACATGCCGTCCGGGCGCGGGCTGCACCGCGCGGTGCCGCTCGGCCAGAGACGGGCGCTCGTGGTCGGCGGGGCCGGCACCGTCCGGGACGGGGTCGGCTACGCCAACGCCCTGGTCTTCGACGGCGTGACGAAGACGTGGAGCCCGGCGGGCGGGCTGGCCGTGGGCCGGTGGGGGTTCGCGGTGGCGAAGCTGGCCGGCGGCGCAGGGGTGCTGGTGACCGGCGGCGTCGTACGGTCCGGCCTGGCGGCGGCCGTCTTCGGCGCCGACGAGCTGACCGCCACGACGGAGGTCTTCGCCGAGGTGGTCGTCCCGTGAGCCCCAACGCGTACTCGTTCCTGCCGTGGCTGCGTACCGGCCTGACCACGCGGCTCGCCGCCGACCCCGGGACGGCGGAGCGGGCGAGCATCGCCGTCAAGCTGCGGCTGACCGGCGACGCGTTGAAGGGCGGCACGATCACGCGCGACGTCGAGCGGCTCGTCCAGCTCTACGGGCCCGGCGACGTCGTCGGCATCGACCCGCGCGCGATCTCCCGGGTCGAGCCCAACCCCTGGATCACCAACGCCGAGCCCAACTACCTGGCGCACATCGAGTTCTACGACGAGGACTTCCCGTGGCGTTACAGCCCGGCCCCGGCCACCGGTACGACCCGGCGGCTGGCCCCGTGGCTGGCGCTGATCGTGCTGGCCGGGGGCCAGAACCCGGGCGAGGATCCGGGGGCCGAGTTCGCCGAGGGGACGGTGCCGGGCCGGCCGCTGCCGTACGTCACGGTCTCCGATCCCGCCGCGGTGCTGCCGCCGCCGGAGCAGCTCGGCGCGTGGGCGCACGTGCACGTCAACGGCTCGCTGAACGGGCACGTGGTCTCCGACGACATGGGGGCCGCGCTGCCCGCCCTGGGCGGGGTCCTGGCGTCGGACGCCGACAGCGCCTGCTCCCGCCTCATGTGCCCCCGGCATCTGAAGCCGGGCACGACCTATCACGCCTTCCTCGTGCCGGCGTTCGAGACGGGGCGGCTGGCGGGGCTCGGGCTCGACCCGTCCCTCTCGCCGAAGGCGCTGCACGGCGCGTGGGGGCCGGACTATCAGGGGCGCCCCGAGCCGGGCGCGCTGCCGTACTATCACCGCTGGTTCTTCGGTACGGGCGCCGCCGGCGACTTCGAGTTCCTCGTCCGGCTGCTGGAGCCGCGCCTGCCCGACGCCCGTGTGGGGCGCAGGGACGTGGACGTGCACCGGCCCGCCGGCCCCCGCCTGCCGGGGATCGACTCGCCGGCCGCGCTCGGCGGCGTCCTGCGCCTGGGCGGGGCGCTGCGCGCGCCGCTGCGCACCGACGACATCCACGAGAACTGGGACGACCAGCCGCCGGACAAACCCTACCCGCACGACTTCCAGCGGGCGCTGGCCGCGCTGATCAACCTCGGTGACGACTACCTGGAGCAGCCGCCGGTCGCGGCGCACGCCCGGCTGGCGGCGGCGCATCCGGCCGCCGAGGCCCTGGCGGCGCAGGTGGACCCGGTCATCACACCGCCCCTGTACGGCCGCTGGCACGCGCTCACCACCCGGCTGCTGTTCGACAGGGAGAACCAGCCGATCACACCGGACCGCAACTGGGTGCACCGGCTCAACCTCGACCCCCGGTTCCGGATCGCCGCCGGGCTGGGCACGCGGGTGGTGCAGGAGCGGCAGGAGGAGTTCATGCTGGCGGCGTGGTCGCAGGTCGGCGACGTCATCGCGGCCAACGCCCGCATCAGGGCGGCCCAGCTCGCCCGTGAGGTCGGGTACGTCCTGCAGGCCAAGCACCTGGAACCGCCCGCGACCCTGATGCGCGCCCGTGTGGCGGCCCTGACGGCAGGGGACGGCGCGCCCCCGCCGGGCGCCGAGACGGCGGTGGCGCTGTCGGGACGGACGTTGGCGCTGACCGCCCCGGCCGGCTCCCGCGTCCTCGCGGACGACCCCCGCTCCACCGACCCCCGTTCGACCGACCCCCGTTCGACCGACCCGAGGACCGCCGGGCCCGGGGCCGGTGGGCTGGGCGGGGAGGTGGCTTCGGGTGGGGCCGGGAAGGTGTCCGTGGGGTTCCACGTGGCGCGCAGCCGGGTGGCGGGCACGCCGCTGTCGCCACCGATGCGCCGCGCCACCAGGCCGGGCTCCCGCCTGATGCGTGCGCTGCCGTTCACCGAGACCCTGACCCCCGACGCGCTCGTGCCCCGCATGGACGAGCCCGGCGGGGTCACCGCGGCACCGCCGAAGCTCACCCCCGCCGCCGTGGTCACCCCCGGTCAGCTCGACGAGGTCCTGCACCCGGCCTCCCCGGCGGACGGCGGCGACCCCGTGGACCGGCTGCCCAAGAGCTCCGACTTCGTGATCACGCTGCCCGGCGACCCCTTCATCCCCACCGAGGGCGACGCCGACAGCGCCGAGGCGCTGCGCTTCAAGGACGCCCTGCGCGACCTCTACCGCGGCTGGGACGACGCCGAGCTGGCCGGCCAGGCCGAGTCCCGCCCGAGGCTGGACGTGAGCGCGTTCACCGACTCGATGCTCCTCGGGCTGCGCGCCGACCTGGCGGTCCCCAGGAGCCTGCTCACGTCGGTGGCGCTGCCGGAGCGGCTGCGGCCGTTCGCCGAGCGGTTCATCGAGGCCATGGCCTATCCGGTCATCGACCTGCCGATGTACCAGGCGCTGCTGGACCTGTCCGTGGATCTGTTCGTGCCCAACCTGTCCCTCATCCCGCCGAACACCATCACCCTGCTGGAGCCCAACCCGGAGTTCATCGAGTCGTACCTGGTGGGGCTCAACCACGAGCTGGCCCGCGAACTGCTCTGGCGCGAGTACCCGACCGATCAGCGGGGCACGCCGTTCCGCCAGTTCTGGGACGTCCGCACGGTCCCCTCGCCCGCCGGGGAGTCGCCCAAGGAGCGCCGCGAGCGCCTGTACGACATCCGCCCCATCCACGACTGGCCCAAGGCCGGCAAACTCGGCGAGAACGACAACAGGGACGCCGGGCAGGCGCAGGAGAACGAGCTGGTCCTCGTCATCAGGGGCGAGCTGCTCAGGAAATACCCGAACGCGGCCGTCTACGCCCACCGCGCCCGCTGGCAGCCCGACAACGAGCACCCCGACCCGCGCCAGGAACGTGTCCCGGTGGACCTGCTCGACCCGCTGCAGCCGTCGCGGACGGAGATCCTCTTCCCCCTGTACGAGGCCAGGGTCGCGCCCGACATCCATCTGCTCGGGTTCGACCTGACGGCCCTGCAGGCCAAGGGCGGGCAGGGCGACCCCGGCTGGTTCTTCGTCATCAAGGAACGCCCCGGAGACCCCAGGTTCGGCCTGGACGAGGGCCCGAAGACGCGGGTCGAGGTGTGGAACGACCTGTCGTGGGAGGACGTGGACCCGGCCGGGGGCGGGTTCATCCTGCTCGACGAGGCCACGACGGCCCCGGTGGTGCTCCAGGGGTTCGACGTGCCCGACGACGACCAGGAGAAGCTGGACCAGCACGAGGAGGACCTGGAGCTGCCCGTCTGGAACGGCGGCCTGAGCTCGGCCGACGTCGCGTACGTGCTCTTCCAGGCACCCGTGCTGCTGGCCGTGCACGCGCAGGAGATGTTGCCCTGATGACCGTCACCGATGGGCCGCTGACCGGCCCGCTCAGCGATGACCACCCGGTGCTGCTCGGCCCGGTGCGGCTGGAGACCCGGTTCACCGACACCGAGCTGCTGGTCCGGATCTTCCCTGACGAGTGGGCGACCGACGGCTTCGAGCCGAGGCCCACGGCGGCCGAGATCGCCGCGCTGGACGCGTACTGGATCGCGCTGTGGCGTTCGGGCGGCGAGGCGGTGGCCGAGCAGGCGGCCTGGCAGGAGCTGGCCCGGCGGGTCCCGGCCGGGCGGGCGAGCTGGCTGCTCCAGGGGCACCGGCCCGCCGACCTGGGGGCGCGGCCGACCGGAGTGCCCGCGGGCACGACCGTGCTGGTGATCGTCAGCAACCAGCCGCTGCCCGCCGGCGACCGGCAGCCGGCCGTCACGTACTGGAGCGCGGTCTGGCGGGCGCACGGCGACCGGGACGCCGCCCGGGCCGCGTTCGTCGCGTTGCGCACGGCGGTCGGGAACACCCGGGCGCAGGTCATCAGGGCTCGCCGGCCGGTCGGCGCGGACTCGCCGCCGCCGGGCGCGGGCGACGCGGTGGTGGTGTCGTTCCTGGTGCTGCCGGTGGCCGCCGACGTGGCGCCGCAGTCGTGGACGCGGGCGGCGCGGGCGCGGCTGCTGCCCGACCGGTTCGTGGTGCTCGGGTTCGAGGGCGGCGAGCAGGTGGTGTCGGTGACCGGCGCGCCGGTGCCCGACACGCTGCCGGTGAGCCCGGACCCGGGGGCGTCCGACCAGCTCAGGGTGGATGAGCAGAGCGGCTCGCTGCACGTCCCCGACGAGCTGCGCTGGCTGACCGACCTGGACCGGGCGGTCGCCGCCGGGATGGCCGTGCGGATCCCGCTGACCGACCGGATCCGGGGCGGGCTCGACCGGCTGGTCGTGCTCGGGCTGCGGCAGCGGTCGGGGCCCGAGGAGTCGGGCGCCGAGCTGGCCGACCTGATCACCCGGCAGCTCCGCAGCCCGTCCGGGTTCACGCTGCTGCCGCAGGGCACCCCGACCAACAACAGCGAGGCGGCCCCGGCCGGCCAGGACGCCCGTGAGGAGGCCGACGCGGGCCTGCGCACCGCACAGGGCATCGGGCTGCTCGGCGCGGAGAGCGCGGGCGACGACTGGGCCGTCAGAACCGACGGGGAATGGCTGGCCGAGCTGCTCGGCATCGACCCCGCCGCGCTCGCGGGCGCGCCGAACGCCGACCGCACCGACCAGCGCGACGCCAAGGCCGCCAACATCGCGCTGTGGCCGGCGACGTGGGGCTCGTACCTGCGGACCATGCTCAACCCGATCATCGCGCCCGCCATGGTGGACGAGACCCGCGCCTTCTTCACCCGGTACGTGTCGGGCCGCGGCCCGCTCCCCGTCGTCAAGATCGGCCGGCAGCCGTACGGGATCGTGCCGACCACGGCGTTCTCCCGCCTGTCCCTGCCCGCCGGGCACCGGCGCGGCATGAAGCAGGTCCTCGACGCCGCCGCCCAGGACTGGCGGGCAGCCGCCGAGTCCCGCGTCGCCCACCTGGGCCGGTCCGGCGACCCGCACCAACTGCTGCTCGACATCCTGGCGCTGCACCCGACCTCCGCCGAGTACCACCAGCGTTACGCGCAGAGCGTCGAGGACGTCTACAACCGGGAGAACCTCGCCGGCGGCGGCCCCCGCGTGCTCCCCGCCCTGGACCGGCTCGACATGCCGGGCCCCATCCGCGCCCTGCTGGCCCGGCTCGGCCACGCGGGCCAGGACCCCGACCTGGTGCGGCGGCTGTTCGTCGGCACGCAGCACCCGCTGCTCGGCCCGCTCGTGGACGACCGCCCGCCCTCGGAGACCGATCCGGTCCGCGACTACCTGCCCGGGGGCGGCAACTACCTGCGGTGGCTGGCCGACCATGCCGGCGCCGACCTGGAGACGATCCGCCTGGAGCGCGGCTTCACCGGCGACCGCCGGCCGGCCGCGCTGCTGTACCTGCTGTTGCGCCACGCGGTCCTGCTCGGCTGGGAGGACGCGGGGCGCAGGCTGGCGGCGCTCGCGGGCAGTCCCGTGCCGCCGCCCGTGGACCCCCTGTTCGTGCACATCAGGGGCGGCGCGGCGAGCGAGAGCCGGTTCCGCCAGCTCTACTCCCCCGACCCGGCGATCACCGGGCAGCCGGGCCTGCTGGTTCGCGAGCACATCCCCGTGGTGCTCGGGACGGCGGGCCCGCAGGGGCAGGCGATCGCGCATCTGGACGAGCAGGTGCGGGCGCTGGGCCTGCTGGCCGCTCTGCCGACCGCCCGGCTGGAGCGGGTGCTCGCCGAGCACCTGGACTGCGCGGCGTACCGGCTGGACGCCTGGATGCTCGGGCTGGCCACGGAGCGGCTGACCGAGCTGCGACGCCCCGGCGGCGGAGCCGTACGGCGGGGCGTCCACCTCGGCGCGTACGGCTGGCTGGAGGACGTCCGGCCCCGTCCCAGACCGCTCGAGCAGGTCTCGCTCACCGGCGACCTGGCCGCGCTGTTCGGCCCATCGGTGTGGCACGACCCGGCCAACGGCGGCTACGTGCACGCCCACTCCCCCGCCCAGGCCACCACGGCGGCGGTCCTGCGGGCCGGCTACCTGGCCAACGCCACGCGGGAGACCCCGGGCGTGTTCGCCGTCAACCTCAGCTCGGAGCGCGTCAGGGTGGCGCTGTCCCTGCTGGAGGGCATGCGCCAGGGCCAGTCGCTGGGCGCGCTGCTCGGCTACCGGTTCGAGCGCGGCCTGCACGACCGCTACGAGGACGCCGAGCTGGACACGTTCATCACCGCGCTGCGCGGCGCGTTCCCGCTGCGGGCGGGCCGGCTGCCCGGTGCCAGGCCCGGCCCGGGGACCGCCGTGGACCTGGTGGAGGCGCGCAACGTCGTGGACGGCCTGGCGCTCGTCCGGCGGATCACGCGGACGCCGGGCGCGGCGCACTATCCGTTCGGGGCCGAGGGCCTGCCCGACGTCGGCGACGCCCAGCGGGACGCCATCGAGGCCGAGGCGCTGCGGCTGCTGGACACGCACGACGCGCTGGCCGACCTGGCCGTGGCGGAGGGCGCGTACCAGGCGCTGGCGGGCAACCCGGAACGCGCCTCCGCGACCCTCGACGCGTACGCCAAGGAGGGCCTGCCGCCCGACCCCGCCGTGGTGCGCACGCCGCGCGGCGGCGTCACGCTCACCCACCGGCTCGCCGTGCAGTTCCGTCCCAGGCGCAATCCGGGGCCGGAGGACACACCGCGCGGCAAGGCCGAGCCGGCGGTCGAGGACTGGCTGCCCGCGCTGCTGCCCGACGACGACAAGGTGGCCGCGCTGGTCACCTGGACCGACCCGGTGGACGGGGAGGCCGAGAGCCACGTCGTCACCCAGCGCGACTGCGGGCTGGGCTCGATCGACCTGCTGTACGCGCTGCGCCCGGCGAGCGAGTCCGCCATGACCGACCTGGACGACCGGATCGTCGGCGTCGTCATGGAGCGCGAGCATCCCCGTCCCGACGCCGTGCTGACCATCCGCTACACGCAGCGGGTGCCCGGCCGGGTGACGTTCTTCGAGCTGTCGCAGCTCATCGCCGCCCTGCGCACGCTGCTGACCACGTCGCGGCCGGTGCGCCCGAGCGACCTGACGCCCGCGGCCGGGGCGGAGACCGTGGACCGCGCCGCCGACGACGACGTCTCCCTGTCCAGGTCGCGCCCGGCAGAGGTCAGGGAGGCCCTGCGGCGCCTGGCCGGCGACGTGGACGACTACGTGGACGATCTGGCCCGGGTCTTCCCCGAGCCGCCCGCACCCGTCCGCCGCGGCGACGCGATCGAGGGGATCGACACGTTCCTGAGCCGGTACGCGCGGCTGGTGACCGCGGCCGGCGGGTTCGGCATGGTGCGCAGCGGCTGGGGCGAGGTGGCCGCCTGGCGGCAGGGCGTCTTCATCGAGGTGCTGGCCGCGGTCGCCGCGGTCGCGGACCGGATGGACAGGGCCCTGGACGAGTCGGACGCGCTCATCGACGTCTACGACGCGCTCCCGCAGGCCGCGTCCGACACCGAGCGCTTCCTGCTGCTGCAGAAGGCCGAGCGGCTGCTCACCACGCGGCCGACCAGCCCCCTGCCCGACCGGCCCCGGCGGCTGCGGATGATCCTCGACGACCGGCGCAGGGCCTTCACCCGCCGCCTCGACGACGTGCGCGACGTGGCGCGGACGGAACGCAGCTCCCTGAGCGGCCTGCTCGACCTGGTGTCCGACCTGCTGCCGCTGACCGACGTGGACCCGGCGGGGCTGGACCTGAGACCGTTCGAGGACCGGGCGGTCGCGTACGGGGCCGAGCTGCTCGGGCGGGCCAGGGCGCTGGCCGCCGAGATCGACGGCCGGGTGGAGTCCTCGGGGCGGGCCCTGGACGCCTACGACAAGGCGGTGACCGACCCCGAGCGGGTCCAGGCCGCGACCGAGGCGCTCAAGGCGCTGCTCGGCGAGGACGTGCTGGCGGTGCCCGAGTTCACGCCGTCACAGCGGCTCGCCCAGGACTGGCGCAGGGCCCACGACGACAGCGGCGACCTGGTCGAGCATCTGAGCGAGGACTTCGGGCGCGACTTCCCCATGGACGACTGGCTGCACGGCGTGGCCAGGGTGCGGGACCGGGCGCGGCTGTGGGAGCAGGTCACCCTGCTCAGCGACGCGCTGCGCGGCTCGGGCGGTGGTCTGCTGGGCAACCACGACGGCTGGGACGAGCCCGCGCTGACCCCGGTCCAGCTCCCCTACCGGCAGCGCGACCACTGGCTGGGCATGGAGTTCGCGCCCGGGGCCACGTTCGGGGAGGACCGGGTGCTGTTCACCGCGCACTACGCCGACGACGACTTCATCGACGACGGCGCGGCCTGCGGGCTGCTGCTCGACGAGTGGACCGAGGTCGTGCCGGCCGAGCGGGAGACCACGTCGATCGCGCTCAACCACGACCGGCCCGACTCCGAGCCGCCGCAGGCGATGCTGCTGGTCGCGCCGCCGGTCACGACGGGCGCGTGGCGGTGGGAGGACCTGGTGGCGGCGGTCGGGGAGACGTTCGAGCTGGCCAGGAGCCGGGCGGTGGAGCCCGCGCACCTGGACGGGACGGCGTACGCGCACCTGCTGCCCGCGACCGTGCTGTCGGCGACGCGCAGGCCCATCACGATCAGCACCGACCTGGCCGTCAACAACCTGCGCAGGACATGACCCCCGGAGGGAGCACCGATGCCTGAGCCGCCCCGCATCGAGAACCTGCGCGAGGCGCTGGCGCGCCGCGACCATCCGGTGGTGGGCCTGTGGAACCGGCTGGAGGTCCGGCCGCGGGCGACCGACTTCGACCGCGCGCTGCGGGTGGAGGTGCGAGACGCGCTGTGGATGCTCACCCGGCAGTGGCAACTCGGCGAGCTGCGCGGATCGGACGCGGGCTCGCCCGTGACCGCCACCTACGCCCTGGCCGCAGCCACGCCCACCCGGTTCCGGCCGGCCGGTGGCGAGGCGGAGGATTTGCCCGCCGGGCTGCCTCTGGAGGCGGTGGCCGAGCGCCGCGCCCTGCCGTTCGCGTTCGGCGCCGACCGGATCTCGTTCGACCTGCGCCTGGCGCTCGGCCGCCGGTGGCTCAAGCTGCTCGGCAGGTCCTCGTCCTTGCGCCAGTACCGGCCCGCGTACGTCAAGCGCTTCCCCGTCGCGCTGCCCGGCCCGGAGTCCGACGCCGACACTCCCCGCGTGGCGCATCCGGAGGTCTGGTCGGCCCTGCAGGCCGTCGCGGGCCGCAGGATGGACGGCTACGAGCTGTACCGGCTGGTCAAGGACGGCCGGCACGCCTACGACGGCGTCGAGGACGTGCACCACAACCACCGCCAGCGGCTCGACGAGCTCGGGGCCAAGCTGGTGGCCTGGTTCGACGACCTGATCGCCCAGCCCTCCGACGGCGCGGCCTGGGACCCGGCGCGGCTGGAGCACCGCTTCTCCGTCTCGGGCGGCGGCAAGGTGCTCACCGCGCCGGAATATCCGGGCGGCGAGCTCGACTGGCACGCGTTCTCGATCGACCCGGACGGCCTGCCGGGCGGCGCGGCTCCGGCGCCCGCGAGGATCAACAGGACCGTGTTCCCCGCCCCGGTGCGCTTCTCCGGCATGCCGCTGCCGCGCTGGTGGGCGGTCGAGGACGGCCGCACCAACTTCGCCGCCGTCCGGCCGGACAGCACGGACCTGGCGCGGCTGATCATGCTGGAGTTCGCGCTGGTCTACGGCAACGACTGGTTCCACCTCCCCTGCGACCTGCCCGCGGGCACGATGGCCTCGATCCTGGGCCTGGCGGTGACCGACGTCTTCGGGCAGCGGCTGTGGATCACCCCGTCGGGCGCGGGCGACGACCAGGACTGGCAGCGGTGGTCGATGTTCACGCTCGACACCGTCGGCTCGGACTCGGTGCCCGCCGACACCGGCCTGTTCCTGCCGCCGACCGTGCCGAAGGCCGCCGTGGGGCCGCCGCTGGAGGAGGTGGCGCTGATCCGCGACGAGAACGCCAACATGGTGTGGGGCATCGAGCGCACCGTACGCCTGCCGACCGGCGCCGGGCGCTCGGGGAGCGAGGTGGCGGCCGAGATCCTCGCGCACCGGCTGCGGCTCTTCCCGCCCACGTCGCCCACCGATCCGCGGGCGCCGATCGCCTACCAGGCGATGAACTCGGTGCCGGAGTACTGGGTGCCGTTCATCCCGGTGCACGAGCCCGGCGAGAACCGGCGCATCCGGCTGCGGCGCGCGGCCATGCCGAGCGTGGTGGACGGGGAGCCGGTGAGCCCGCGTACGGCGGTGCTGCGCGAAGGACTGGACGCCGCCGAGCCGCAGGGGTACTTCGTCAACGAGGAGGAGGTGCCGCAGACCGGCACGCGGATCACGGTCGCCTACAACCGCACCCGGTGGCGCGGCGGCCGGGTCGTGGTGTGGCTGGGCGCGCAGCGCGGCACCGGCCGGGGCGAGGGCTCCAGCGGGCTCGCGTTCGATCTGCTGGTCGACACGGCCACGGAGCGCCCGGCCGGCTCATGAAAGAGAGGGAGGCCATGACCTAGGATCGTCCTTGTGACCGCTCCGCACGGCATCAACCCGAATATCCCTCACTCGGCCCGGGTCTATGACTACTGGCTGGGCGGCAAGGACAACTTCGAGGCCGATCGGCAGGTGGCCGAGCAGGTCATCGCGGCCGTGCCGGGCGTGCGCGAGAGCGCCAGGAACAACCGGGCCTTCCTCGGCCGGGCGGTGCGCCATCTCACGCGGCTCGGCGTGCGGCAGTTCCTCGACCTGGGCACCGGCATCCCCAGCCAGGGCAACACGCACGAGGTCGCGCAGGCGGAGGCGCCCGACGCCCGGGTGGTCTACGTCGACAACGACCCCATCGTGATGACGCACGCCAGGGCCCTGCTGACCAGCACGCCGGAGGGCAGGACCGCCTACATCGAGGCCGACGTGCGCGACCCGCAGCTCGTCCTCGACCACCCCGAGGTGCGCGAGACGCTCGACTTCACCCGGCCGGTCGCGCTCATGATGGTCGCGATCCTCATGCACATCTCCGACGACGACGATCCGGCCGGGCTGGTCAAGGCCTACGCGCAGTCGCTGCCCGGGGGCAGCTACCTGGTGCTGAGCCACCTGACGCTCGACCTGGTCGCCGAGGAGATGGCCGAGCGCTACCTGTCGGCCACCCGGCACCAGGCCCTGCGCAGGACGCCCAGGTCCGCCGAGCAGATCGCCCGCTACTTCGAGGGCTTCGACCTCGTCGAGCCGGGGCTGGTGGGCGTCTCGGAGTGGCACGACGCGCCGCTCTTCCCCGACTCCGCGACGTGGATGTACGCCGGGGTGGGCCGCAAGCGCTAGTCAGTCGTCCAGGATGTGGCGCAGGTAGAAGTCGGGCTTGGCCAGGAAGCGCCGCCAGTCGTCGACCACCTGGAGGCGGTCCCACTCGGCCGCGCGGATGCCGTGCTCGCCCAGCTCCGCGATCTGGGCGCCCGGCAGGCTGGTGAGGATCGGCGAGTGGGTGGCGCAGATGATCTGCCCGCCCTCTCCCGCGACGCGGTGGAGCAGGCCGACCAGGCGCAGGCAGGAATGGAACGACAGGGCCGCCTCGGGCTCGTCCATCAGGTAGAGCCCCGGCCCCGACACCATGCGTTCGAGGACCGTGAAGAAGCCCTCGCCGTGGGACTGCTCGGTGAGGTCTTCTTCCCAGTAGCCGTACAGGCCGGACACCCGGCGGCCCAGCTCGAAGAGCGTCTCGGCGCGCAGGAAGAACGCCCGGCGTTTGAGCCGCGGCCCGCGGACGAGCCGTAGCCCCGCCGCGGTGAAGCCGGGCCGCAGGACCGCCCCGAGCGGGGTGGGCTCGCCGGTGGAGGCGTATTTCGTGCCGGCCCTGCCGCCTTCGGCGTTGATGCGGCACACGTCGGCGATGGCCTCGATGAGGGTGGACTTGCCCGACCCGTTCTCACCGACCAGGAACGTGACCGGGGCGGTGAAGGCCAGGCCGTGCTCCGCCAGATGGCGCACGGGCGGCAGGCCGGCCGACCAGCCCTCGGGAAGCTCGGGAACCTCGAGCCGGGTCAGCAGCAACGTCCATGGTCCTTCCTCGTGTCCTTCCTGCCTTCCTACGCGATGGGTCCGACGATCGCGTGCTCGCGGATCGTTCCAAATCGGTTTAAAGTTCAAATTGTGAGTAGAGGAGTGGACACAGCGGCCGGGTCCGAGCGGGCCGCGACGGACGACCGGCCGGCGACTGGGAAGCGCCGCAGGCGATGGCTGTCCTGGACGGTCGTCACCCTGCTGGCGGTGTGGGCCGTGGTCCGGCTCGGCGGCCTGGAGCAGGGTTCGTTCCCCGCCCAGCTCATGACCGTGACGCCGTACGCGGCGGGCATCGCGGCGCTGACCGCGCTGCTGTCGCTGCTGCGGCGCAACCGCCCGGCCGCGCTGGCCGCCGCGCTCGTCTGCGCGGTGTTCGTCGCGATCGTGGCGCCGCGGGTGTTCGGCGCGGAGCAGCCAGCGGCGGACGGGACGCCGCTGCGGGTGCTGACGATCAACCTGTTCGGCCGGGGCGACGCCCAGACCGTCGTCGACCTCGTACGCCGCCACGACGTCGAGGTGTTCAGCGCCCTGGAGCTCACCCACGCCGAGGTCGAACGGCTGGACCAGGCCGGGCTGAAGCAGCTCCTGCCGTACCGGGTGCTGCAGCCCGAGTTCGGCGCCACCGGCAGCGGCATCTACTCCAGGCATCCGGTGACGGAGCTGACCGGCCTGTTCACCCCGCTCGGCCACAACATGCCCGCCGCCACCGTGGCGCTGCCCGGCGGGACCGAGGTGGAGCTGGTGGCCGTGCATCCCGACCCGCCGCTCGGGCGCAAGGAGAAGGAGTGGCGGACCGTTCTGCGCACCCTGCCGTCGGCCTCACCGTCGGTGATCCGGGTGCTGGCGGGCGACTTCAACGCCAGTCTCGATCACCGGCCGTTCCGTGACCTGCTGGATCGCGGGTACGTGGACGCGGCCTCGCAGGTGGGCAAGGGCCTGACGCCCACGTGGCCGAACGGCCGGGCAATTCCGCCGATCATCTCCATCGACCATGTTCTGGCGGATCGGCGGGTGGGGGTGGGCCGGGTGGAGATCCTGGACGTGCCCGGGACCGACCACCGCGGCGTCTTCGCCGAACTCCGCCTGCCCTGACCTCCGGCCACCCCGGGCCCTGGGTTGGTGGTGATCAGGTGGAAGCGGCCGTCGTGGTGCCGCAGCGTGGGCGCGTACACGCCGCCGGACGCCGGGGTCTCCGGCGGCAGGCGCAGTTGCCCCGGCCGGTCGAGGATGTTGCCGAGCCGCCGCCAGTGCACCAGGTCCCGGCTGTGGAAGATCGGCACGCCGGGGAAGTATTCGAAGCTGGAGCAGGCCAGGCCAGGTAGTAGTCCTCGCCCACCCGGCACACGCTCGGGTCCGGATGGAACCCGCCGAGCACCGGGTTGTCGCACGTGCGCACGTTCAGCCCTCCAAGAGCCTGGTCCGGGTGGTGAGCCGCCGCGCCCGGCCCAGGGTGACGGTCTCACCGGTGAGCCGAATGACCGCGCGCAGCGGCGCCTCCTCGGCCGAGGGGCCGGCCGAGAGCGTGATCGCGCCGGGCTCGACGATGCGGCTCAGGTCCACGCCGGTGTACGAGAACGCGTCCGCGGGCACGTCGAACGCCACCTCGCGGCTGCGCCCCGGCTCCAGCGCCACCCTGGCGAACCCGACGAGCTGGACGACGGGCCTGGCCACCTGCGCGACCGGGTCGGAGGCGTACACCTGGACGACCTCCTCGCACGGCCGGTCGCCGGCGTTGCGGACCGTTACCCTGACCTCGACCGCGCCGTCCGTGGGGCACTGGGCGCGGTCGGTGATCAGGGCCGTGTACTCGACCGCCGAGTACGACAGCCCGTGCCCGAACGCGAACGCCGGGCTCGGGTCGAGCACCGTGATCCCGTCCGCCCGCCGGCCCAGCGGCGGCTGCAGGTAGGTGGAGGGGTTGATGGCGGGCGACGCGGGGATCTGCACCGGCAGCCGGCCCGACGGGTTCACCCGGCCGCTCAGCACGCCCGCCACCGCCGACCCGCCCTCGACGCCGGGCAGGAACGCCTGGACCGCCGCCGCGACCCGGTCCTTGTAGGCCCCCAGCGCGTACGGCCTGCCGGACACCACCACGAGCACGACCGGCGTGCCGGTGCCCAGCACCGCCTCGACCAGGTCCGGCTGAAGGCCGGGCAGGCGCAGGTCGGCCGCGTCGCAGCCCTCGCCCGAGGTGCCGCCGCCGAACAGCCCGGCCCGGTCGCCGACGAACACGAGCGCCAGGTCGGACTCCGCGGCCAGCGCGGCCGCCGGCGCGATCCCCGACCCGTCGTCGCCCGTCACGTCGGCCCCGACGGCGTGACGCAGCTCCGCGCCGGGGAACTCGGCCTCGAGGCGTTCCCCGATGGACGGGATGGGCAGGCCCGTGCCGTGCTCCGGGTAGCGGTCGAGCACGTGGTTGGGGAAGGCGTAGCAGCCCAGCAGCGTGCGCGGGTCGCCGGCGCACGGCCCGATGACCGCGATCCGGGCGGTCGTGCCGGGGTCGAGGGGCAGGACGGCACCGGGGTTGCAGAGGAGCACGATGGAACGTTCCGCCACGGTGGCGGCGAGCCGCCGGTTCCGCGGGCTGTCCAGGTCCAGCTCATCGGCGCCGTCGGGGACGAGTGAGCCGATGGGGTGGCCCGCGCCGTCGAGTGCGCCGGGGCGATCCTCGGGGGCCGGAGCGCCGGCGTCCGCTTCGGGGGTGGCCGGGCTCGTGTCGAGGAGGCCGAGCTCGATCTTCTGCCGGAGCACCCGGCGTACCGACTCGTCGACGAGGGCCTCGTCCACCCGCCCCGCGCGGACGTGCGCCACCAGGTGCTCGCCGTACCCGACCGTCTCGGGCAGTTCCACGTCGATGCCCGCGCGCATGGCCACCGCGCCCGCGCCCGCGTCGTCCTCGGCCACCCCGTGCATGGAGGCCAGGAACGGGACCGCCCAGTAGTCGGCCACCACCGTCCCCTCGAACCCCCACTCCTCCCGCAGCAGCCGCCGCAGCAGGTCCGCGCTCGCCCCGACCGGGACCCCGTCGAGGTCGGTGTAGGAGTTCATCACCGACCGCGCCCCGCCCTCGCGCAGCGCCGTCTCGAACGGCGGCAGCACCACGTCGGCCAGTTCCCTCGGCCCGATGCTGACCGGGGCGTGGTTGCGGGCGGCGCGCGAGGCCGCGTACCCGGCGAAGTGCTTGAGCGTGGCGATGATCCCCGCCCCCTCCAGCCCCCGCACGTACGCCGCCCCGAGCTGCCCCACCAGGTACGGATCCTCGCCCAGCGTCTCCTCGACCCGTCCCCACCGGTAGTCGCGCACGACGTCCAGGACCGGCGACAGACCCTGGTGCACCCCGGCCGCACGCAGGTCGGCGCCGATCGCCCCCGCCATCCGCTCGATCAGCCCGGGATCGAAGGTGGCCGCCCAGGCCAGCGGCGTCGGGTACGCCGTGGCCCCGTACGTGGCGAATCCGGTCAGGCACTCCTCATGGGCGATGGCGGGGATCCCGAACCGGTTGGCGGCCATGACCCGCTCCTGGAGCGAGCGCAGCCGGGCCGCCCCTTCGGCCGGGCTCACCGGAGCGGTGCCGTAGACGCGGGTGAGGTGGCCGAGCCCGTAGCGCAGCCGCTCCTCCAGGCCGCCCGCCGCCGTGAACAAGTCCTGCAGGGGCGCGACGTTCCCCGGCTCGTCGGTCTGGACCCAGACGGACCCGAGCTGCGCGACCTTCTCCTCGAGGGTCAGCTCGGCCATCAGGCTCTCCACGCGCTCGCCGATCGTGCGGGCGCTGTCCCGCCAGGGCGCGAGGCCCGGCGCGTTGACAGAAGTCATGTCTGAGACTTTCGAGAGATTCGTCCCGATCATTACGCCGGGACTTTAAGTGCCTCCCGCAACGACGTCAAGAATATTTCGAAGTCATACCGAAATTTTCGGCACCGGGCCGCCCGCACGCCGTGCACCGGCCTTCGGGCCCCACGGTGACCTGGTACGGCGGTTCGGCCGCACGATGAAAGTTTCAGGAAAGTTGTCTGGAATATCAGAGGTCGCTCAGGGCTTCGGCCGCCTCGGCGCGCAGGTCCTCGGTGAGGGTTTCGTCGGCGTTCACCCGCCGCAGGGCCGCGATGAGCTCCGCGTCGGCGCTCTGCCACCGGTACAGGCACCACGACGCCGCCCGCACCGCCCGCGTGATGATCGCGGGTGGGGTGCCGGGGTGGAGCGCGGCCACGATCGCCGGGGCGTCCCCGGGCTCGCCGAGCTCCTGCACGATGCCGAGCGCACTCGCCCAAGCGGCCTCCCGCCGGGCGTCGTCGTCCCGGGTGACCTCCTGCCGTGCGTCGTCGTCCCGGGTGCCCTCATGCCGGGCGGCGTCGTCCTGGGTGAGCAGGGCGCGGGCGATCGCCAGCACCCGCGGGGCGTCGTCGCCGTCGTCGAGACCGAAGCGGGTGAGGCCGTCGGCGTCGTGGAAGTGGTCGAGCGCGATCCCGACCGCGACCGGCCGCCCGCTGCCGAGCAGGGCGCGGAACGCCTGCCGGTGGGCGTCCGCGCCGGTGGGGGTGCGCAGTTCGCAATGCGCGGCGCGCAGCTCCGGGGTCTCGGGCTCGTACGCCTCCCAGTGCAGGCTGTGCGGCCCTTCGGCCAGCGCCTCGCGGACCCGGCCGGCCGCCGCCGAGCGCTCGTGCGGCGGCCCGTCCGCGGCGAGCCGGGCCCGCAGCGGCCGGGGCGCGTAGAAGCGATCGCCCGCGGCCACCGCCGCGG